>JANYBX010000017.1 GCA_025360615.1 Opitutia bacterium | reverse complement strand
GTGCTGCAATGTCCAGCATCGCGGCGTAAAGCCGCTCCTACAGGTCGATCTTCCCCCTTAATTTCCCATGAACCGTCTTCACTTCCCCTTTCGCGCGTCCGCGTTGCTTGCCGGCGTTTTACTGCTCTGCCCGCTGGTCTCGTTGGCCGCCGCTCCCGTCACGCTGACCGAAGTCGATGAGGTTATCCCCACGTATTTGTCCGGCCCGCCCGATCCGAACCCGATGTTTTATTTCGGGCGCATGTCGCAGGGTGCCGAAGGCCGCACTTATCCCTATCCGCTCTACAGCAACCTCACGAACCAGAAAGCCGGGAAAAGCTACCGCCTCGTTTACCTCGAAAACGAATACGTGAAGATCGGCATCGCTCCGGAAATCGGCGGCCGGCTTTTCTCGGCCTTGGACAAGACGAACGGCTACGACTTCGTCTACCGGCAGCACGTCATCAAACCCGCGCTCATCGGCCTGATCGGCGCGTGGATTTCCGGCGGCATCGAGTGGAATATCCCGCACCACCACCGCGCGAGCACGTTTCTCCCCGTGCAATATCGCACCGAGGAAAACGCCGACGGCGGCAAGACCGTGTGGGTCGGCGAGCTGGAAATTCGCCACCGCATGCGCTGGGCCGTCGGCTACACGCTGCGCCCCGGCAGCAGCGTGCTGGAGTGCTCCGTGCGCATCGTGAACCGCACGCCCCTCGCGCAGACGATGCTGTGCTTCGCGAACGTCGCCGTGAACACGAACGAGAACTACCAGATCATTTTCCCACCGAGCACCCAGTGGGTCACGCATCACTTCAAGCGCGAGTTCACCCAGTGGCCGATCGCGAAGCAGCCCTACGGCGGGGTCAACTGGGACAACGTGGACGTGAGCTTCTCCAAGAATCACCAGGCCGCGAACTCGATGTTCGCCTGGAACTATTGGGACGACTTCTACGCCGGCTACGACCACGGCAAACACGCGGGCACGATGAGCATCGCCGACCACCACATCGTGCCCGGCAAGAAATTCTGGACGTGGGGCAACGGTCCGCGCGGCCGCCTCTGGGATGAAATTCTCACCGACACCGACGGCCCCTATATCGAGCTGATGGTCGGTGCCTACTCCGACAACCAGCCCGACTACTCTTGGCTCCAGCCCTACGAGGCGCGCTCGTTCGAGATGAGTTGGTATCCCTTCCGTGACATCGGAGGCGTGAAACAGGCCAACCTCGACGCGGCGGTCAACGTCGAGGTGAAGGACGGCACCGTGAGCTACGGTTTCTACACCACGAGTGCGCGGCCGAAAGCCATCGCGCGTCTCACCGTCGCTGGAAAAACGCTCGTGGAGGACACCATCGCGATCGACCCGGCCAAGCCCTACGCGAAAAAAATCGCCCTGCCCGCCGGCGCCTCGGAGCACGATGTGCGCGCCGCCCTGCTCGTCGACGGCCGCGAACTCGTCGCCTACTCGCCGATCACGCTCGTGCCGCTGGCGCAGCCCGAACCGGTGAAGCCTCCCCTCGCTCCCGCCGAGTTCAAGACCGACGAGGAGCTCACGCTCGCCGGCCAGCGCATCGACCAATTTCACGATCCCGATCGCGATCCCGAGCCTTGGTGGGAGGAAGCCTTGAAGCGCGATCCGGGTGACACCGCCGCGCACACCGGCCTCGGCTTGCGCGCACTGCGCCGTGCGCGCTACGCGGAGGCGGAGAGCCACTTTTCCTCCGCCCTCACGCGCCTCACGGCCAGGCACACGACCCCGAAAAACGCCGAGCCGCTCTACTATCTCGGCGTAGCACTGCGCGGTCAGGACCGGGACGACGAAGCCTACGATGCGTTCTTCAAGGCGACGTGGAGCCAGGAGTGGAAAGGCCCGGCCTACTCCGCGCTCGCCGAGATCGCGACGCAGCGCGGCGATTTCCCGGCGGCACTCGACTTGGTGAATCGCGCGCTCGACGCCAACGCGCTCAACGTCCGTGCCTACGGTCTGAAGGCTGCGCTCCTGCGCCACCTCAAGCGCGACGACGAAGCGCGCGAGGTGATCGCTTTCGCCACGCGAAAAACCGATCCGCTCGACGTGCGGCTCATGGCCGAGCAATGGCTGTTGTCCAAGGATGCCAAAGCGGCGCGCCCGTTGTTCGCGACCCTCAACGACCACTTGGCGACCGCGCAGGAAATCGCCGCTGAATACGCCAACGCCGGACTCTGGGCGGACGGCGCGGAGATCCTCACGGAGGTCATCGCGCAACGCGGCATCGCGGCGGACTCGCCGATTATCCACTATTATCTCGCCGAGTTCGCCGAAAAAATGGGCCAGGCCGAACAGGCGGCCGAGCATCGTCGCGCCGCCGCGCTGAAAGCCCCCGACTACGTTTTCCCTTTTCAAGCCGAGCTGATTCCCGTGCTCCGTCGCGCCATCGCCGCCCAACCCTTGGATGCCCGCGCGCCCTACTACCTCGGCAACCCGCTCTTCGACTGGCAGCCGGCGGAGGCCGTCGCGCTCTGGGAAAAAGCGGCGGCGCTCGCTCCCACGTTTGCGATGCCGTGGCGGAATCTCGCGCAGGCTTACTCGCACGACAAGACCGAGGGCGGCCGCGCGAAAGCCATCGCCGCGCTGGAGAAAGCCGTCGCGCTGCCCAAACCGCATCCGACGCATTTCGCCGAGCTCGACAGCCTCTACGCCGCCGCGAAGGTGCCGCCGTCGAAGCGCCTCGCGGTGCTCGAAGCCAATCAAGCCGCGTTGCTCAACCACGACGAAAGTCTCTCCCGCCTGATCGGTTTGAAAACGTTCGCGGGAAAAACCGATGAAGCCGTCGCGTTGCTGTCCGGCCACACCTTCAACATCTGGGAGGGCGGCACACGCTTCAACACCACCGAGTCATGGATCGACGCGCAACTCGCGCGAGGAGTCGCGCAGCTGAAAGCCGGGAGAAATCGCGAGGCGCTCGCCGCTTTCGAGGCGGCCACGAAGTTCCCGGTCAATCTCCGCGCCAACGATACGGGCGCGCGCAAAGCCGAAGTCTCCCACTGGCTGGGCCGCGCACACGAGGCGCTGGGCAATGCCGACCAAGCGCGCGCGGCTTGGACCGCTTCGGCGGCGGCGACGCCCGGTGGCGGCGGCCGGCGTCAATCGAGCGACGTGGAAATCTCCGGCGAAAGTTTTCGCCGGAGCAGCCAGCGTTATTTTCAAGCGCTCTCGCTGGGGAAACTCGGCGAAAACGAAAAAGCCGACGCCGTGTTTCGCGAGCTGCTAAAATCAGGCGAGACGACGCCCGCCGCAAGCGACACGGGAGCGGTTGCGGGCGCGCACTACGCCGCCGGCCTCGGCTACGCGGGACTCGGCGACAAGGGAAAGGCCCGGGCCGAATTCAACGCCGCGCTCGCCGGTGCGCCCGACTCGCTCGACGCGCGGCAGGCACTCGAACAACTCTGATGGCCCACCGGCTTTGGACCGAAGTAGGGCCACTCTCGGACTGGCCTTTGAACTACGGAAAGGTCCAGTCGGAGACTGGACCTACTTTAACTGCCAGCACATTCATGCTTATGTTTTCACTGCGAATTTTCGCCTCCACGGTTTTAGTCCTTTCGCTGGCTCGCATCCTCTCCGCGCAGGAAAAGCCGCCCCGCGCGTGGGGCGACTGGCCGACCTGGGGCGACCAAGGCGACGGCACTTATCGGAATCCGGTCATCCCAAGCGACTACAGTGACATCGACTGCATTCGCGTCGGTGCGGATTTTTATGCGATCTCGTCCACGTTTCAATTTTCACCCGGGATGGTGATCCTGCATTCGCGCGATTTGGTGAACTGGACGATCAAGGGCCACGTCGTGAACGACCTCACGCAAATCGGGCCGGAGCTGAATTGGGACCGGATGAGCCGTTACGGAAAGGGAATCTGGGCGGGCGCGATTCGCCATCACGACGGGAAATTCTGGGTCTACTTCGGCACGGCGGACGAAGGATATTTCATGACGACGGCGAAAGACATCGCGGGCCCGTGGGCGCCATTGCGCCCGGTGTTGAAGGAGGCGGGCTGGGACGATTGCTGTCCTTTTTGGGATGACGATGGCCAGGGCTATTTCGTCGGGACGAATTTTAAGGACGGCTATAAAATCCACCTCTGGAAACTGACGCCCGATGGACGCGAGTTGATCAAGGAATCGGACCGCGTGATCTACCAGTCGAAGGGCAGCGAGGCCAACAAGCTCTACAAAATCAACGGCACCTACTACCACTTTTTCAGCGAAGTGCACTCCGACGGGCGCGTGATCATGATGGAGCGGGCGAAGGCCATCACGGGGCCGTATGAGGAGAAACGGCAACTCAAGCACGCCGACCGCGAAGCGATGGAGCCGAACCAAGGCGGCTTCGTGGAGGGGCCGGACGGCCAATGGTATTTTTTCACGCACCACGGGCGCGGGAGTTGGGAAGGCCGCGCGGCGAGTTTGCTGCCGGTGACGTGGATCGACGGCTGGCCCATCGTGGGCGAAGTGGGCACGGATGGATTGGGGCGGATGGCGTGGTCGGGGAAAATGCCGGCGCGGGGTTTGGAGGGTGCGGGGATGCAGGCGAGTGACGAGTTCAACGCACCGAGTTTGCCGCCGCAGTGGGAGTGGAATTACCAGCCGCGCGCAGAAAAATGGTCGCTGACGGAGCGGCCGGGATTTTTGCGACTGCGGGCGTTCAAGCCGCTCCGCGACGACGACCTGATGGCGGCGGGAAATACGCTCACGCAACGCGCGCTGCGGACGAAGCAGAACGTCGTCACGGTCGCGCTCGACCTGGGCGGCATGGCCGACGGCCAGGTGGCGGGGCTGTGTCATTTCGCGAAGACGAACAGCACGCTGAGCGTTCGCCGCGCGGGGGTGGAGATGACGCTGGAGTTCACGCAGGGCAAAAAAATCACGCCGGGTCCGGCGATCAGTTCGCCGAAAATCTGGCTGCGATCCGAGTGGGGCCTCGATGGCGTGAGTCGTTATTCCTACAGCGTGGATGGCGCGGGCTTCACGGCTTTCGGTGAGCCTTATCAACTCACGTGGGGCAGCTATCGCGGGGATCGGCTCGGGATTTATTGTTACAACAACAAGGGCGAAGCGGGCTACGTGGATGTCGATTGG
>JANYBX010000549.1 GCA_025360615.1 Opitutia bacterium | reverse complement strand
GCGTTTTGCTGGCCCCTCCGGCCTTCGCCGAAAATCCACCGGCGTGGAGCGAATCGGCGATGCGCAGATTCAACGTGGACGAATCGACGAAGCACACCGCCCGCGGCCGGTGCTCGCCAATCCAGCGCACGATCTCTTTTCGCAGCGCCCAGAAAAACCGGATTTTTTTCAGCACCTCGCCCGGCCCGATCGACGACGACGACGTGAGGTCGCGCAGCAATTGCGCTCCCGCGGTCGCGAGCCGGGGACCGCCCAGCGCCGTGACGACGAGTTCAGGATGTTTTGCCCGTAGCTCGCGTACCATCCGCGCCGCGTGTTCGTCACCCGAATGCTCGGCCGCGACGACGAGCAGATCAACCCGCCCGGCGAGCGGTGCCGGCAGTTTTGTAGGGCGGGGTCTCCCGACCCCGCCGTTTGCGTCGTCGAGGCCAGGCCCGTCGGGGTCGGGAGCCCCCGCCCTACATTCGCCTGGGTCGCCACTTTTCATTTGGCCGCCGCCCGAATCTGCTCGGTGACCGTGATCGCCACCTCGAGCGCGGATTTGCCGAGCGCCGCGCCGACTTTTGGTTGCTTCGCCAGCGTCACGCTCTCGACGAAGTGCGCCAGCTCGAGCGCGAGCGGCTCGCCTTTTTCGATGGGAATTTCCCTCACCGGGATCGAGCTCACGTCGCCCGCTTTTACGAGGCCGATCTTCATCTTCAGGCCGTAGGCGATGATGTCGCTCTTCTTCACGAGGTGGCCTTTTTGCTCCATAAAGTTGAGCGAGAGGTAGGCGTTGTCCTGAAAGAAACGGATCTCCCGCGCCTTCTTCAGGCTCATGCGGCTGGCACTGAGATTCGCGACGCAGCCGTTCGCGAACTGGATGCGCGTGTTGGCGATGTCCTCGGTTTTCGAGAGCACGCTCACGCCGACGCTGTCGATGCGCGCGATCGGGGATTTCACGAGCGCGAGCACGATGCCGATGTCGTGAATCATCAGGTCGAGCACCACGCCGACTTCCGTGCCGCGCGGCTGGTAAGGCGCGAGGCGCTCGGCGGTGATGTATTGCGGGTGGTTCACTTCTTTCTCGAGGAACGCCATCACCGGATTGAAATGCTCGATGTGCCCGACCTGCACGAGGCAGCCGTGCTCGCGCGCGGCGGCGAGCACTTGCTCGGCCTCGGCGAGCGAGGCGCAGATGGGTTTCTCGATCAGCAAATGCGTTTTTTTTGCGAGCAACGGCAGCGCGACTTCGGCGTGGCGGTCGGTCGGCACGACGACGGAGGCGGCGTCGCACGCGTCGCCCAGTTCCGCGAGCGTGGAGAAACGGCGGCAGTTAAATTTCGCGCAAATCTCGGCGGCGCGGGCGTCGTTTGTCTCGAAGATGCCGGCAAGTTCGGCGCCGGGGAGCGAGGCGTAGATGCGCGCGTGATGCTGGCCGAGCGAGCCAACGCCGACGACGCCGCAGCGGACTTTGGGTTTAGCCATGGGCAAAGCTTCCGGCGCGCAAAAAGAGCTGGCGACTGGTTTTTTGGGCGTGGGCGGCGTTGTGCGTTACGAGCACGAGCGCCGTCTGGGTCTCGGCGCAGAGGCCGAGCAGGAGCTCGATGATCGCGTCGCCGGTGTGCTCGTCGAGGTTGCCCGTCGGCTCATCGGCGAGGAGCAGTTTGGGCGAATTCATCAGAGCGCGCGCGACGGCCACGCGCTGGCGCTCGCCACCGGAAAGTTGCGAGGGCAGATGCTTCGCGCGGGCAGTGAGGCCCACGCGGGAGAGAAGTTCGTCGGCCCGCGCGTGCCCGGCGCCGTCGAGCCGGCCGAGAATGCGGCGCGCCATGAGGACGTTCTCGCGGGCGTCGAGTTCGGGGATGAGATAAAACGACTGGAAAACCATGCCGAGAAACGTCCCGCGACGCTCCGTGCCCGTGTCGGGCGAGCCCGCCCACGCGAGCGTGCCGGCGTCGGGCGCATCGAGGCCGGCGAGGAGATTGAGCAGCGTGGATTTGCCCGAGCCAGATTCGCCGCGGATGCTCACGCTCTCGCCGGCGGCCACGTCCAGATCGACGCCGTTCAGCACCTCCAGCCGCTCGGTGCCGCTGAGGAAAGTCTTGCGCAGACCGCGCGCGGTGATGATCGCGTCACTCACTGCGAAGCGCCTCCACGGGTTTGAGCCGCGCCGCGCGCCACGCGGGCAACAGGCCCGCGAGCGTCGAGATCACGATGGTGAAAACAACAATCTGGATAATGTCCTTCGGCGCGGTGTGGGCGGGCAGGTCGGAAAACTGATAAAAGCGCCGCAGTTCCTCCTCCCGTTGGAGCGCCCGGGAAATTGCATGCACAATGTTATTTCGCACGGCCAGAAGCCCAAAACCTGCGGCAATACCGACGACCGTGCCGGCCAGCCCGATGAAGAGCCCCTGAGCGCAAAAGCAGGCCGCGACGTGGCGACGGCTGCCACCGAGAGCGCCGATC
>JANYBX010000539.1 GCA_025360615.1 Opitutia bacterium | reverse complement strand
TGGTTTTGTCGTAACGGGGGACAACCCCCGCTCCTACAATTCGGAAACGTGGATCAGTTCAGCGCTTCGCGCACGAGATCGGCGATGCCGGGGGGCAGCGTGAGCGCCGCGGCAAATTCCTGCGCGCGCGGGCTGAGCTTGCGCCAAGTCTTCCGCAAAATATCGACGAACTTCTCGCGCGGGTAGTCGGCATGTTGCGCGGCGAAGGCGGTGATTTCGTTTTCGAGAAACACCAGCACCGCGGCATCCTCGAGGGCCTGCGTGCCCGCATTGGTTTTCAGGCTGGTCTTCGAAACCCATGTGGCCGCCTCGGCGGCTTCGGTCGAGGACACGCCGGCTTCAAGGAGGAGCGCGCGGGCGCGTTCGGCTTGTTTCACATAAAGCGAGCGGCGCCACGCGAGATAGCCGGGCTTGTCCATCGGGAAGGAGGCGCGCGGCACGCTCCAGCGCTCGAGATGCTGGCAGCGCGCGGCGAGCCGGAGAATGGGCGTGGCGTCCGGCACAAGGCGCGCGACCCACGCCTCGACGCGTTCGCCATAGACGAGTTCGGCGCCGCGGCCGTCGGGCGCGCGCACGGGATCGGCGGAATGGGCGGCATCGATGAGCGCGCGGGCTCGGGCGTAGGCATCCATGGCGGCGGAGTCGAAACGGTTGCGCGCGGCGCGGCAAGCGGCAGATTGAGAGCACCCCACCCCTTGATGTCACCGGCTCCCGACTGCCTTGGCTGCGGCCTGTGCTGTTTCTCGCGCTCGGAAATGTTCGTGCGCGTGACGGGCGAAGATTGGACGCGGCTCGGTGAAAAAGCGGAGCGCGTCGCGGGTTTCATCGGGAACCGAGCCTACATGAAAATGACGGCGGGCCACTGTGCCGCGCTGGAACCGCGCGCTCGTGCCGATGGTTCGACGGATTTTTTTTGCACGATTTACGAGGTGCGTCCGCAAATCTGCCGCGACCTCGCGCGGGGTTCGGCGGAATGCGCCGGCGAACGCGTGACCAAGATGGAGCTGAGACCGGAACAGGTTTGGCGGAAAAATTTGTAACATTTCCAGAGGAGTGCTGTTTCACCCGGGATGCATGTGCGCTTTCCTCTGCTCGCGTTTGCCCTCGCCGCCACTGTCTTCGCCACGCCGACCGATGACGCGGTCGCGCTGTTGAAGGAAGGCAAGCTGGCCGACGGGCGCGCGGCTCTAGAAAAAATCACCGTGGCCGAGCCGGAAAACGCGCGCGCTTGCTTCTTCCTCGCGCAAGCGATCGCGCGCAGCGGCGGCGGCGCGAAGGCAATCGACGCGGCCCTGCCCTGGCTGGAAAAAGCCGCGAAACTCGCGCCGAACGATGCCGAGATTCTCGCGGCCTATGGGCGCGTCAGCATGGAGTTCGCGGGACTCCACACCTCGATCTCGGCCGCCAGCAAAGGCCGGGACGCGCTCGACGCCGCGCTCAAGTTGAATCCCGGCGACCTCGATTCCCGCGAGGTGCTTTTTCAATATTACACGCAGGCCCCGTGGCCGATCGGCAGCAGTTCGAAGGCGGCGGTGCAGCTCGATGAAATTTCGAAACGCGATCCGCGGCGTGGCGCGCTGCTTGCGATCGAGGGGAAAATCCGCGCGAAGGATTACGCGGCGGCTTTCAAGCTTTGCGACGAGCTGCTCGCCAAGGATGGGAACGACTGGCTGGCCCTCTACCAGTATGGCCGCGCGGCCTCCATCGCGGGGCTGAACATGGAAAAGGGGCTGACGGTGCTGAAGAAATATCTCGAGCTCGCGCCCACGGCACCGCGTGCGCCGCGCCCCGCCAACATCTGGGGCCGGATCGGCAACATCCGCGAGAAACAGGGCGACATCGCCGCCGCGCGTGAGGCTTACCAAACCGCGTTGAAATTCGAGCCGAACAACAAGTCGGCGGCGACGGCACTCGCGGCCCTGAAGGAACCCGGCAGCAAGAAGTGAAGGGGAAGTCCTGTTGCCTCAAAATTACAGCTTCGTCTCCGCCGAATTCACGAAAAATTAAGCAAGCCCGGGCTCGTCGGCGGTCGGGTCTCCGGTAATGTCCGGGAAACCCTTCGCCCCCATGCCCATGTTGCCACGCCCCGCGATTCTTGCCGAAAAAAATATCCGCGAGACCCGGGAGGGCGCGCAGCGGATCGAGGCGCTCGAGGAGCGCGTGAATAAATTGTCCACCCTGTGCAACGCGCTGCTGATCACGTTTCAAAACCACACGGGTTTCACCGAGGAGGAGTTTCTCGGGATCCTGAAAACGACGGAGAAGAAGCAAAAGGAAGTCGTGGGCTGCACGCAGTGCGGCGAGATCCTGCAACGCGGCATCGAGCGTTGCATCTATTGCGGCGCACCGCACGCGCATGCGCTCGGCAAGATTGTTTAGGGCGTCCTCCTTCAAGCTGACGATCCTGTCCGTGCCGTCTACGGGGTGCTGCTCTTTAACGTCCGGATGAAAGCGTCGGACTCGCGGATGGAGACTTCCATGTCGGCGATGAGGCGGGAGATGTCGGCCTCAAGCGTGCGGCTGGTGGAATCAAGCGAGGCGATGGCTCGGGCGTTAAGATTGTGTTTTAGAAAAAGCACTTGGTCGCGAAACGTCGCGAGGACGGGTTCCATCCGGTCGGCGGCGCGGCGCATGAGGCGCATCAGGTCGTCGTAGCGGCGTCGGGTGGCGTCGAGCTGGCGCTGGCTTTCGGAGCGGAGAGAGGCGCTGGAGTATTGTTTGAGCTCGTCCTTCCACTCGCGGAAGAGCGCGTCGGCTACGTCCTCGACGGCGGCGATGCGCTCGTGGACTTCCTTGGCGCGTTCCTCGCTTTTCGTGAACTCACGATTCAGATCGTCGTATTTCCGCTGGAGTTCGCCGCCGTCGATCTTGGTGACGGCGAGGAAGTGTTCGAGGGCGCTCGAGAATTGTTGTTTCGCCGCAGTCTGGGCTTTTTGCGTGTCAGCGACGCGGTCGACGAGGATCTCGCGTTTAGCGAAACCGATTTTCTCCATCGCATTGTAGTAAACCGACGAGCAGCCGGCAGACAGCAAGGCGAGGGCGAGGCCGAAGGAATACGAGGCACGTCTCATGCAGATAACCGACCGCAGAAACGCGGGCAGGTGCCGTGACAGGAAAGGTAGGGCGCGTAAGCCTTAACGCGCCGCTGGAGACCAGCATTCGCAGTGAGCGGAGCCGCAGCGGCGGGTTAGGGATAACCCGCCCTACCTTGGATCACTACTCCGCCGGGAGGCGCTGGATGCGGTTGGAGAGCGAGGGGTGGGTCGAGAAGATCGCGGTGCTGGGGCCGGTGCGTTGCTGGAGTTTGATGAGGACTTGGCGCAATCCGCCGGGGGCGTAGCCGAGGGTGAGGGCGAGGGAGCGGCCGTCTTTGTCGGCGTCGTATTCGGTCAGCGGGTCGAAGCCTTTTTCGAGGATGATCTTCACGATTTTATCCACGCCGAGATCGAATTGCTGGAGCTGGGCATTCAGTTTAGAGGCATCGCCGCTCTGCCGAACCGCGATGTTGGTGAGGCCACTGGCCGCTTCCGCGCGCTCGATGATTTTGAGGGCGTGACGACCTGTGATGTGGGCAATCTCGTGCGCGAGGACGGCGGCGAGGGCGTCGTCACTCGTGCCGACGAGATCGTAAAGCCCGCGGGTGATGAAGACGATGCCGCCGGGCGCGGAAAAACCGTTGATGGAAGGCGAATCTAGCACGGCGAACTTCCAGTTAAGGGCGGGCCGGGTCGAATAATAGGCCAAGGAGCGACCCACGAGATTCACCCGTTTTGTCATGTCGTCGTCGCGCACGAGACCACCGTATTTACCCACGATTTCGAGCGCCACGGATTCGCCGATGACGAGCTCCTCGGCGGGGCCGATCCCGGCGGCGCCTTTCAAAACCTTGCCCGCATCCTTCGTGTTATCGAGGACCTTTGAAGTCGTGGCTCCGCCGGGCAGGGCGGGAACGAGATTCTTCTTCAACTCGCCGAGATTGAATTGCGCGTGAAGCGGAGCGGCGACGACCAGCGCGAGGGTGAGCAGACTTGGGAGATGGCGGGTCTTCATTGTTGATACTCCCCTTTCTTTTTGGTTTTCAAAAAATCCTGCAGCTCGCCGGGGCGGAGCGTGGCGTTTCGCGCGAGCCAGTTGAGGTCGCTCGAGGCGCTGTTGAGGCCGTGGCGGCCGGCGTATTGCTCGGAGTCGGCGGCCAGTGGGCGGGCGGCGGCGGATGCCGTGGTGTTGCTGGCGGAGATGGGCAGGCCGTCGAAACCGTGAGTGTCGGCGGGGGCGGTGTCGGAGAGATTGCCGCCGAAGACCCAGCCGGCGGTGCCGCCGCTGATGTTGGCCCAGGCGCCTTTGATTTCGTTGACGCTGACTTTCTGCGCGTAGCCGAGATGGCCGACTTGCGAGGAGCCCATCTGGGGTTCGGTGAGCACGGCGACTTCGGCACGCTTGGTAAACGCGGCGCTGCCGGGCGCGAGCGCGGCGGGCAGCACGGCGACAGTGGCGAGTAGCGCCACGAGGCAGGCACAGGTTTTTAGTTTCATTTGGAGGTAAGCTTGAGCACGGGTTGCCAGTCGTCGGGCGGCGGGGTGGCCGCGAGTTGTCGGGCATCGGCCAGCAGGTTTTTAGTCATGCTGTCGTCCGGGGCGAGAGTGGAGGCTCGCTCGAACGCGACGGCAGCCTCAGCGAATCGGCGCGCGGTGTAAAGCGCGTGGCCTTCGCCATAGACGGCGAGGAAATTTTTCTGTTCGGGCGTGAGATCGGCGAACTCGCCGACGAGCTCGGCGACGTGGACGGCGATGTTCTTGCCTTTCACCTTGAGGCCCGTGAGCGGACGGACGGCGAGGTGGTCGCGCACGAGGGCGGCGGTGGTTTCGCCGAGAAGGATGCCGGTGCCGAACTCCTTGTTGGCGGCTTCGAGGCGGGAGGCGAGGTTCACGGGATCGCCGAGGACGGTGTAGTTTTTTTTCCGGTCGGAACCGACGTTGCCGACGATCATGGAGCCGGTGTTGACGCCGATTCTCATGCCGAGGGTGCGGCCGTGGGTTTTGGCGAGTTCGATGTTGCGAGCCGCGAGAATGCGCTGGGCTCCCAGCGCGGCGCGGCAGGCGGCGAGCGCGTGATTGGGGAGTGGCTTGGGCGCGCCGAAAACGGCCATGACGGCGTCGCCGATATATTTATCCACGTAGGCGCCGTGCTCCATGAGGCAGTCGCTGGTTTCCTGAAGGTAGCCGTTGATGAGATGGAGGAGTTCCTCGGCGGTGACTTGCTCGGAGAGATCGGTGAAACCGGCGAGGTCGCAGAAAAACACGGTGGCTTCGCGGCGCTCGCCGCCGAGGCGGATGGCGTTGGGATCGCGCACGAGGAGTTCGACGATCTCGGCGTCGACGTAGCTGCCGAACATCGTCTGCACCTCGTGCCGGCGGCGGCGCTCGATCCAGAAATTTTCGACGACGACGCCGAGCAGCGTGAAGCCCGCCGCGATGACCGGCGTGGCGGGCGGAAAATAAAAGCCGGCGGAAATGCCCGCGTAGGCGGCGGCGGCCGTCGCCACTGCCACGCTGCCGGCGGCGATGATCGGGCCGATGACGCCGCCGGTTTGCCGCGCGCCGGCCACGGCGAGGCCGGCCACCATGAGCGCCGCGAGGACGAGTGCCGACCAGCGCGGGAGCGCCCGGATGAAACCGCCCGAGGTGAGATTGGCCCACGCGGTCCAATGCAGGAGCACGCCGGGCTCAAGCCGCCCGATGGGGAAACGTTTTTGGTCGTAGGTGCCGGCGGCGTTGGCTCCGACGAAGACGGTGCGACCGCGCACGTCGTCGAGGCCCCGGCCTTTTAGCGCGGGCTCGGCGGCGAGGGCCCGGGCGAATTCTTCCGGCACAAAATCCGTCGTGGCTTTGGTGAGGTTTGGCAGCATCCGCAGCCCCTCCAGGATGAAGCCGGAGGCGGGCAGGACGGGCACGCCCCGAGTCTCGATTTGCTTGAGCCCGCCGTGCCAGCGGAGCAATCCGCCCTCGGAGGCCGGTGGGGTGGTGAACGCCGCGTGCGCGAGCATCCCGGAGCCCGCATAGGTCCGCATGACTTGATCGCGATCAGGTTGCGCTTCCACGTTGCCCATGCGGGGCGTGGCGAAAAATTGCGGATGCGCTTTTTGGAAATCGTCATCCCAAAAAACCGGCGGCTGATTCGGCATGCGACCGAGCACCACGCTGGGCGTGGCGGCGGCGAGCCCGCCGAGAAAAGCGTCTTCGCCGGCATCGCGGGAATTATCGAGGAAGATAAAATCCATCACGATGCGGCTGGCCCCGGCGCGTTCGAGACCGGCGATGAGCGCAACAAACACGGTGCGGGGGGGTGGCCACGTGCCGAGGCCACGGCCGCTCAGGAACTTCATCGTGTCGTCGTTCATGAGCACGAGCGCGGAGTTTTCGGGCAGGGGCGGAGTCCGGAGCGGGAGACGGCTGGAGAAATCGAAAAACTCGTGGTCCAGTTTCTCGCCGAACGGCGTGAAGTGAAACACGAGCACGGCCAGCGCCACGGGCAAAAGCCAGCGCCAGCGCAAGGCGAGAGCAGGGCGTGCGGGGGTGGCCACGGGAGACGAGCAAGCCGCAGCGCGAGAAACGCGGCAAGCTTGCAGGGGTGCGATGGGAGGAAACGGAGTTGGCCACAAAAAGCACAAAAATTTCCGGGGCGCCGAACTGAGTCTCCCGCGCGCCTATAGGCGCAATGAAGTCCCGGCCGAAGCGGAAGAAATTTTTGTGCTTTTTGTGGCCAAATTCCGATTGCACGAACGCGGATGTCCCCGGGCGGGCTCGCCAAGGTTCTCCGGGGGTTTCAACTTCGGCCCCATCATGGCGTGGCGCATCGACGAAAGTGTGATCCGGGGCGAGTTGGACAACCGCGTGCGGGACCGCGTGACGGGGCGCATCTGGTTCGCGGGACTCGACGCGCCGGTGGAATTTGAACTCGCTGGCAACGCCTGGCGCGATCTCGCGGGACGAAGGCTGGAGTTCGTGAATCCTCACTCCAAGGCGGAGGCGCTGAAGGGATTGGCACCGCGACAAATGGGCGTGATCGGCGACTGCACGGCATCGCGCAAGGTGAAGGTGCCGGAGGTTTCGATGGATGAGCTGATGGAGCGCTTCGAGCGGCGGGAGCCGTTTCCCTGGCATTGGGGCAACAGTCTTTATTTCGAATGGTTTTCCACGACGAACGGCCGCGTGGTGATCGAATCGGCGAGTTACACGCTCACGATCTCGCCCGACATCGCGTGGGACATGACACCGGAAGAAGAGGAGCGGCAGCGGCGGGCGAATGGCGAGGCGATGGGCGGCTTTATGGCGCGGATGGGCCAAGCGATGGCGGGCAAGGACGTGAGCAGCGACGCGATCGAGGAGGCCTCGCAGGACGAATGGTCAGAGGAGAAACCACAGACCGAAGCGGAGGCGGAAAAAATGCACGCGGACAGCGAACGGTTGGTCGACCGCGTTCAGGCGCGGATGGAGCGCGAGGGACCGGACGCGGATTACGAAAAGATTCTCGAGGAGGAACTGGAGCGTCGGCGGGCCGAGCGCGGGGAAAAGCGGCTGACGCCCGAGGAGGAGGCGAGGCGGGCCGAGTGGATGCCCGAGGTGAATCGCGCATCGGAGGAAGCGGGGGCGAATCCCGATCCTGAACTGGAGGCTGAGCTCTTGCGGAAACATCCGCTCTCGGAGCGGGCGTTTGAACTTTCGCTGCGCTTGATGCAGGAGCCGGAAAAGCGCGGCTGGTTGCCGGAGAATGCGGGTGAAGATCATCCGCTGATCGACTTGGGCGCCTCAGCGGCGAAAGCGGGCGCGAAGTTTGCCGGGGCGCTCGACGGCGTGTCGTGGCCGCCCGATTTGGATCTGTGCGCGGGCGTGTTGGTGCGACTGAAACGGGCGCGCGGTTATCTGGACGATGCGTTGATGGCGGCGGAAGTCTGCACGCAGCAAAAACTCGGCGAGCCGGCATGGCTGCACGACGTGCAGCGGGAGTTGAACGCGCTCGGCCATGCGTGCGATCTGCTCGGGGGGGAGCTGCGCGCGCGGTTGGGGTGAGGAGGGCAAGGGCCGGCCCCCTCACAGATCGGGCCCTACTCTGCGGGCAGCGGAACGGGTCAGGCGCGCAGCGGCTGTTCCGTGCCTTCGTTAAGGATTTTGAGATACGCTTTGTAGGCGAAGACGCGGCTGCGTTGCTGGCCGGTGATTTCCTCCGGCGAGGCCGAGATCGACGAGTTGAGCCAGCGCAGCGTTGGCCGTGGGCTTTGAAAGACCAAGTTCGGCGACTAATACCAGACGCCTCTAGCTTTTACGCTTTTAAAGTGAGGAAAAAGCTGCGATAAAAAGAGATGCCGCGAACATTACCGCCGTTAGGAGAAGAATGGGTGAAGGAGATCGAGCTGGCCTGGGAGCAGCCGCAAGCGGAC
>JANYBX010000525.1 GCA_025360615.1 Opitutia bacterium | reverse complement strand
CACGCCGCGACCGACGAAATCTTTCTTCGCTCGGCGTCGCCAGCTCTCTCGTGCCGCAAACTTGGAACTCTGAAATCGTCTGCATCCTTCTTTGCCCAACAGTGTTATTCGGCCTCAGCGTAAAGCCTAAGTTTGCGGGCTGTCATTGGGCCCAGAAATGGAGGCAACTTGCTGGTTTTCAAGATTTGTTTTCAGAACTTAAGCTTTTGCGGGTTGCCTGTGGCACCGGCGAAAACCTAAGTTTGGCGGGTCGCTTCCTTGATGAATTCCCGTTCCCTTCTCCGATTGGAAACCGGGCCTTGGGCAACGCGGCTTTCAGACTGCGGGAAGGGAGAAAGTGAGGCGAGGCGAAGCCGCCTAAATGGGATAATCATCCTAAAAGGCGCAGTTGAAACGCGGAGAGCGCGGAGGAGAAAACCCTCTTTTGCGCCCCATCAACCCTTCACCCGGCAGGTGAGTCCTTTCGCGCGTCATCTTCTTCCTCTGCCGCCACCGCGAACCTCCGCGCTCTCTGCGTTTCAACTGCGGAATGGAGGTTAATCCCAACGTCCCTTTGCATTTAGACTTTCATGGCGAGTCGCGCCGCGACGAAGTAATCCAGCTGGATCGCCACGGCGTGCTTCGCGCACCTCGCGATGACAATAAGTCTAAAGGCCAAGACCCATTGGTCTAACCGACCTGGTTGCGCTCAGCCAAAGGAGGTCGGTTGGGGATAACCGATCCTGTCTCGGGCCGGACACCGATGGCTCAGAGCGATTCGTTTTCGGCGGTCGCGCGTTGCGTGTCGGTGATGCCGCGGGCGGCGCGTCGAAAAATCCTTCACGCCTCGCAACACGAAGAGGGGCACGCCGGGCGCGCGCTGGGCTTTCAAGTGGTCGAACTCGGCGTCGGCGACGTTAGCGCGCTTGGGCGGGGTAGCGGCGGAGGTCGAGGGTGTGGCGGCCTTCCACGGGGAAATCGATCTTCGGAATAAAACGCGACTGACCGAGGGTGTGTTTCCAGGGCTCCCAGCGTTCGGCGCGGCGCTGGGCGGCGGCGGTGTCGTTGGCGGGGCGGTCGGTGTAGTCGGCGTGGCGGGGATTCCAAACGTGCCAGCGGGCGGCGGCGAGGACGGTGAGGGTTTCGCGGTCCACCCATTCGAGGAGGAGCGGGGCGTGGACGGGGACGTGGGGCTGGAGCGAGGGCGTCAGGTAGAACGCGCGGTAACGGATGCCGCAGGCAGCGGGGATGGGGCCCTCCTTCGCTGAAGCTTCGGCGGGCGCGCCGCCTTTGGCGGCGCGGAATTCGCAGGGGAGGCCGTTGACGAGGAGGAGGCCGTGCTCGAGGGCTTTCGCGTCGGAGACGCGGGCTTCGAGGCGATCAAGGCTAGCGTCCACGGTGCGGGCGACGGTGCCGGCGTTCGGGGATTCGCCCAACAAGGGCCACGCTTCGAGGGCTTGGCGGAACTCGATGGTGAGCGAATTTTTGATTTTTGATTTTCGATTTTCGATTTTGACGGTGAGTTCGCCGACTTTCGGGAAGCGGAATTCCCACGGGGCGCGGAGCCATTCGACATCGAAGGGGAGGCCGTGGGATTGGAGGTCTTCGCAGATGGCGGCGAGGTCGGCCCAGACGAAGGCGGGGAGGAAGAAGCGATCGTGGAGTTCGCCGGCCCAGCGGATAAACGGCGCGGAGAGCGGGGCGAGGCAGAGGCGGGCGAGAATGGCGCGGATGAAGAGCGCGGTGACGGACTGGACGGCGGGCTGCGGGTGCGTCTCGAAGGCGCGGAACTCGACGAGGCCGAGGCGGCCGTTGGGCGCGAAAGGATTCCAGAGTTTGTCCACGCTGATCTCGGCGCGGTGGGTGTTGCCGCTGCGGTCCATGAGAAGATCGCGGAAGAGCAGATCGTAGAGCGGGAGGTTTTGCGGGGAGCCGAGCGTCTCGGCGGCGGCGCAGGCGATTTCGAGTTCGTAGAGGGCCTCGTAGGTGGATTCGTCGATGCGCGGGGCTTGCGAACTCGGACCCATGTAGGCGCCGGTGAAGGCGTAGCTGAGCGCGGGATGGCGCTGGAAATAGCGGATCACCGAGGGCAGCAGCGCGGGGAAGGCGAAGAACGGCGAATAGAGGCCGGGCGGCGCGCCGAAGACGAGATGAGCGCCGCCGCCAGTGCCGACCTCGCGGCCGTTGAGCTGGAGCTTGCGGGCGCAGAGGCCGACGGAGGCGGCGGCGGCGTAGAGCTGCGCGAGCTGGAGATCGTAATCGGCCCACGTGGCGCAAGGGGCGACGTTGATCTCGAGGACACCGGGGTCGCTCGCGAGGCCGATGGTGGGGAGCGCGGCGTCGGGCGGAGGGACGTAGCCGGCGAGGACGACGGAGGAGAGTTTCGTGGCGGCGACGGCCTGCTCGGTTTTTGCGATGAGCTCGAGGTAGGAGGCGAGGAGCAGCGGTGGAATGAAAAGGGTGAGCGTGCCGGCGCGGATCTCGACGGTGAGGGCGCGGCGGAGATTTTTTTCACCGAGCTGGCCGAGCGGAAGGCGGAGACCGGCGGGGCTTTCGCCGGGAAAAAGCGGGAGCGGGGTGTCACCGAAGACGGGGGTCCAATCGTCGGTGATCCATTTTTCGGCGGGGTGATCGAGCGGGAGGACGTAGCCGATGGTGTCGTCGGGCGCGGCGGACTCGGCGAGCGGGAGGGCGTGGGTGACGCCGAGGGCGAGGGATTTGGCGAGGGCGGCGAGAAGTTTTTTCGCCTGCGGGAGCTTGTGGTGGCCGGCGGTGTGGTCGGCGGCGAGGAGGGTGAGATCGCGCCAGACGGGTTCGCCATCGGCGCGGCGCTGGATGAGGAGGGTCCAGCGGGGGAGGGGTTCGCCGGGATAGTGTTTGCCGGAAGTTTCGAGGACGACGGAGCCGGGAAACGCGGTGCGAATGAGCGCGTGGGCGAGACGGCGGGCGTAGCCGAGCTTGGTGGGGCCGAGGGCGGCGGTGTGCCATTCATCGCCGGTGGGATGCACGGGGACAAAGGTGGGTTCGCCGCCCATGGTGAGCGCGACGCCGCGACGCGTGAGGGAGGCTTCGACGGCGGCGGCGCAGGCGTGGATGTTTTTCCAGATGGGGGCGGAGTAGGGGGAGTGAGGCATGGCGGGACGGAAGGAGCGGGTCGCGGGGAGCGGGTAGGCGCGGGAGGGAGCGTGCTCGGGGAACGTTTAACTTTTAACGTTTAACGCTGAACTCTCAAGGGAGGGAAAGGGGAGGAGAGCGAGGGCGCGTCAGAGTCGCTCGATGGTGAGTTCGTTGTGGAGAAACGAGGTGGCGGGGGTGCTGCTGTAGAATTTTCCCTGGATGGGATTCACCGTGTCGGCGAGCGCGGCGTGGGCGACGGGGATAAACGCGTCGTCGCAAAAAACGCCGTGCGTGGGATCGAGTCCACGCCAGCCGGCACCGGGGAGATAAACCTCGGCCCAGGCGTGGATGGCAGGGGGAGGAGGAGAGGCGAGGTTGAGGCGGGGCTGCTCGTAGAGATAGCCGCTCACGAAACGCGCGGCGAGGCCGTGCAGGCGGCAGAGCTCGATGAAGAGGACGGCGTAGTCGCGGCAGGTGCCGGAGCCGAGGGCGAGCGTTTCGGTGGCGGACTGGATGCCGGGCTCGTCGCGCCACCGGTAGCTGAGCGATTGGAGCACGGCGGTGTTGAGCGCGGTGAGAAACGAAACGGTTTCGCGCGGCGGATCGGGTAGGTGTCGGACGAGCCAGGCGCGGAGGGCGGCGGGATCGGCGGGCGGCGTGAGGCACGGGGCGAGCGCGAAACTTTCCGCGGGGTCGTAGGCGAAGGGGAAATTTAGCGCGGAGGACTTGAGGAGAAAATCGAAGGGGTTGGCGTCGAGGGTCTCGACGAGGAACTCGGTGCGGAATTCGAGCCGGCTCGCGGTGAGGTCGGGCGCGAAGTAGGCGCAGTCGAGCGGGTTTTCCTGCATGTCGCGCGTGGTGACGAGGCGGGCGGCGGGGGTGATGGCGAGGGAGAAATTATGCAGACGCTGGCGCGGGTTTTCGCGCGGGCGGAGGTAGAGCGCATGCGGGGCGAAAGCGACGGGCGAGGAATAATCGTAGCGGGAAAGGTGGGTGACGCGGAGAAACATGCGGGAGGAGGGTCGTGAATTTTATAGACCGCGGATAGCGCGGATGAGCCGGAAGGAAATGGGTGGGCGCAGATGTGGGCGCGGGCGGGAGGTTGGCGGGTGAGTGTTAGCTCAAAGCTTGCCGTTTCAGCGCGGAAGTGGCGTCGGCGGTGCGGGCGCGGGTGGGAGCGCGTGGACAAGGAGGGGAACGTCGCGGAGGAGGAGGGTGGGGGCGATGATTTTTTCCGTGGCGTCGGGGCCGGGTGGCGACATTTTCGGGGCAGTTTTGAGTTCCATGAACATCGCCGCCGCCCTGATCGAAATCCGCGCCGCGCCCACGCAGGCGGAGAAGAATCTGCGCGCGGCGAGCCTGCTGCTGGCATTGTTTCGCGCGGCGGGTTGGGAGATGGTCGTGGTGGGCGGGAGCGCGATCGAGTTTTACACGGAAGGGGATTATCTGACGCGCGACCTTGATTTGTGCCGGGCGCAGGGCACGCGGCCGTTGCCGGCAAGAGTGGAGGCGGAGGTGATGGGGGCGGTCGGGGCGCAGTCGGTGGGCGCGCGGAGGCAGTGGCTGTGGGATGCGCTGGGGGAGGTCACGATCGACTTGCTTGGCGAAGTGGAGACGGTGGGAATCGCGCCGTGGCAGACGTTGCGCGGGCCGTATGGCGCGGTGCGGTTGATGCCGGTCGAGGAGTTGCTGGTGGAGCGGGCGTTCATGGCGGTCGTGCGCGAGCCGCGCGACGAGGAGGCGTGGACGGCGGCGAAGCAGTTGGCGGCGGTGTGTCTGTCGGGGGCGGTGCCGGCGGACTGGGCCAAGGTGGAGCGGATCGCGGCGGGGAAGGAATATGGGATTGCGACGGCGGTGCGGCGGTTGAAGAAGGAGGTGAACCGTGAAAGCAAAAGCGCCAACTGAGCCGGAGATTGTGTGGACGTGGGACGAGTGGATGAGTTCGCGGGCGCGGCGCGCGGCGCTGTCGCGGGCGGTGGCGGGAACGGGCGGGGCGCGACGTTCGCGGAACCCGAGCCAGGAGAAGTTGCGGGCACGATGCCAGCGGCGCGCGGCGGCCGAGAAACGGTGAGCGCGATGAACGCAGCGGAGGTTAACCTTTACCTCGTCGGTTTCATGGGCACGGGCAAGAGCACCGTGGGCCGCGCGGTCGCGCACAAGCTGGGGTTCGCGTTCGTCGACAGCGACCACGAGATCGAGCGGGAGCAGAACAAGGGCATCCCGGAGATTTTCGCGGGCGAGGGAGAGGCCGCGTTTCGCGCGATGGAGCGGAAATTTATCGAGGGCGGCCATGCGACCGGGCGCACCGTGGTCTCGTGCGGCGGCGGACTCGTGGTGCAGCCGGGAATGCTGGCGCTCTTGAAGAGCCGGGGCGTGGTGGTGTGTTTGCACGCGTCGGTGGAGACGATCCTCGAGCGCACGGGGCGGCAGAAAAACCGGCCGTTGCTGGACGTGGAGGATCCCGAGGCGCGGATCCGGAAACTTTTCGCGGAGCGCGAGCCGATCTACCGGAGCACAGGCAGCGTGATTCTCACGGATGGGCGGCCGATGGCGGATATCGCGGCGCACGTGCTGCGGGTGTGGCGGCGCGACGCGGGGGATTTCGCGCGCGCGGCGGCGGGGGCGCGCTGAGCCAGCATGGACGCGCGGCAGGAGGAGTTGCGCGGGCGGCTGGGGGCACTGGGGTTTGACGAGGTGCGGTTCGCGACGCTCGCGGAGTTGCGCGGGGAGAAGCTGCGCGAGTGGCTGGCGGCGGGGCATCATGGCGAGATGCAGTGGATGGAGCGCACGGCGGAGAAACGGCTGTGGCCGGAGCTCGTGCTGCCGGGCGCGCGGTCGATCATCATGCTGGGGGTGAACTACTGGAGTGAGGAAGGCCGGGTGATGCGCGATGAGGACAAGCCGGTGTGGGCGCGGTATGCGTTGCACGAGGATTATCACGACACGATGAAGCCGGGGCTTGTGGCGGCGGGGCGCGCGATCGAAGAAATCTACGCGGTGGAGGAGAAGGCGTATCGGTATTATGTGGACACGGGGCCGGTGTTGGAGCGCGGCTGGGCGGCGCGGGCGGGGCTGGGTTTCATTGGGAAAAACGCGATGCTGATTTCGCGGCGGCACGGGAACTGGCTGTTTCTCGCGGCGATTTTGACGACAGTGGAGTTCGAGCCCGACGAACCGGTGAGGAAAAAAATCGCGGGCGCAGTCGCAGGGGGGGAGACGGAGCCGGTGGGATTATTGTGCGGGAAATGCACGCGGTGTCTCGACGCGTGCCCGACGGGGGCGTTTGCGGCGCCGGGCGTGGTGGATGCGCGGCGGTGCGTTTCCTACCAGACGATCGAAAACAAGGGGGTGATCCCGCGCGAGCTGCGGGCGGGGATCGGGAATCGGATTTATGGATGCGATGTCTGCCTCGAGGTGTGCCCGTGGAATCGTTTCGCGCGGGCGGGGCGGGCGGTGCTGCTGGTCGCGCGGCGCGAGCTGGCGGGGCTGACGGTGCGGGAAATCCTGGCGCTCACGGCGGAGCGATTTGCGGAGGTGTTTCGGAAGACGCCGATCAAGCGCGTAAAGCTGGCGGGGCTTTTGCGCAACGCGTGCGTGGTGGCGGGCAACTCGGGCGACGCGGAGTTGATCGAGCCGTTGTTGAAACTGGTCGCTCATGAATCGGCGCTGGTGCGCACGCACGCGGTGTGGGCGGTGCGGAAACTCGGTGGCGCGGAGCGGCTGGCGGAGGCGCGCGCGACAGAGACGGACGCGGGCGTGCTGGCGGAGTATGCGGCCGAAGTGTAGGGCTGGCGGACGGACTTGTTTACCCGAAGAGTTTCGTCATCACGGCGATGACCGAGGCCGGCGGACGGACGGGGCGGCCTTGCAGATCGACGAAGGCGTGGATGCTGTTGCCCGTGGCGAGCAGCTCTTCACCGCGCAGCACTTCGTAGTCGAGGCGGATGCGGAGGAGCGGTTTCTCGTTCATCGTCGTGACGATGGTGAGCGTGTCATCGTAGACGGCGGGGCGGGTGTATTTGGCGGTGATTTCGAGGACGGGCAGGCGGTAACCCTCGGTTTCGAGCTGGCGGTAGGGGATGCCGATTTCCTTGAGCATCGTGGTGCGGCCGATCTCGAACCATGGGAGATAATTCGCGTGGTAGACGATGCCCATCATGTCCGTCTCGGCGTAGCGGACCGTGACCTGCGCGCGCGACTGGATCATGCGCCGTCGTCGGACTCGGGGTCGGGCTGAAACAGCGCGGTGGCGGATTCTTTCCAACAGTTGCGGCCGGCCCAGTCGCGTCCGGCGGAGCCGAGGCGGTGGCGGAGGACGGGATCGTGAATGAGTTTCTCGAAGGCGGCGGCGAGTTGCGCGGGCCGGTGCGGCGGGACGAGCAGGCCGGTGACGTTGTCCATGACGGCTTCGGAGACGCCGCCGACATCGTGCGCGACGATGGGCAGGCTGTGCGCGGAGGCTTCGAGATAGACGAGGCCGAAGCCCTCGATGCTGCGGCCGTGGTTGACGCTGGTCATGGCAAAGATGTCGGCGCCCTCGTAGATTTGCGCGAGTTCGTCGTCGGGGATGTTGCCGAGAAACTTCACGGCGAGGTCCGGCGTGGTCGCGGCGGCGGCGAGAAGCTGCGCTTCGTAGCGGCCCTTGCCCTGGCTGCCGACGATCCAATATTCGAGCCGCGAACGGACGCTGGCGGGGAGCATCTGGAGCGCTTCCAGCGTGAGCAGCTGGCCCTTGCGCGGATGGAGACGGCCGACGGTGAGGATGACGATCTTGGCTTTTTCAGAGATGGGTTTCGGAGGGACGACGACGAAATCCGAACGCAGCGCGCCGGGGGTGAGGAAGATTTTTTCCGCGGCCTCGGGGAAATGGCCGAGCAGGAGTTCCTGGGTGTAGTTGCTCAGCGTGCTGATCCGGCTGGCGTGGCGGATGAGCTGGCGGGCGAGCGCGCGGCGGACGGGACTGCCCGTAAATTTCAGGATTTCCGAGCCATGAAACGTGAGGATCAGCCGGTGTGGTCGGAAAGCGCGGAAGAACTGGAGCAACATCATCGTGAGCATCGGGCCGGGCTCGGGCAGATAGACGGTGGCGTAGCGAAGCTGGCGGCGGTGGCGGATCAACTCGCGCGCGAGGCTGATCTGGCACCAGAGATCGTGGGTGCCTTTAAGCGGCAGCCGGCGCAGGCGAAAGGGCCAGGCTTTTTCCTCGAAGGGTGCGGCGGATTGCGCCCAGACCTCGACATCGTGGCCGAG
>JANYBX010000519.1 GCA_025360615.1 Opitutia bacterium | reverse complement strand
AAGGGCTGCTGCTCCGGCATCTTTCGCAGGTGTGGAAGGTGCTCGCGCAGACGGTTCCCGACAGCGCGAAGTCCGAGGAAGTGGCGGAGATGGAAGTGTATTTCCGAGAGCTGATCCGGGGCGTGGACGCGAGTTTGCTGGAGGAATGGGAGCGGCTAAAAAATCCCGAATGGGTGGCGGCGGAGGGCGACGGCGCGGACAAGCCGGCCCGGCCGGCAAGCTACGATGTGACGCGGGACGCGGCGGCGTTTCGGCGCCTGGTGCGGGCGGGGATTTTCGCGCAGTTGCAGCGGGCGGCTTCGTGGGGCGAAGAGACTGAAGGAGAAAAAGAGCGGCGGATGTTTGAGGTTTATTTTCAAGAGCGCGGGCGTTTCCGGCTCGATCCGGAAGGGCGGGCGGCGAAGCACACGCATTGGAGCGAGGCGAGTGGAGGGGCGGAGATGGAGGTGGCGCAGGTGCTGGTGGACGCCGAGGGGATCAACGATTGGGAGGCGGTGTTTGTCGTGTCGCTGGTCGAATCGCGCGCGGATAATCGGGCGGTGGTGCGACTCGTGGCGGTGCGGGCGGTGGGGACGGCGTGAGTGGGCAGGAGGAAATGAGTTGAGCGGACGGGTGGGAGAGAGGTCATTGTGAACTATGCCCGCGTTGCTTCCGCTCATCGTTCACCTCGATGCCGACGCGTTTTTCGTGGCGTGCGAACAGGTGCTGCGGCCGGAGCTGCGCGGGACGAAGTGCGCGGTGGGCGGGACGGAGCGCGGGATTATTTCGTCTTCGAGCTACGAGGCGCGGGCTTGCGGCGTCTATACGCCGATGCCGACGACGCGGGCGCGGCAAGTTTGCCCGGATCTGATCATGATTCCGCACACGAGCGGGCTTTACGGGAAAGTGTCGCGGCAGATGTTTGACCTCTGTGAGACGCTGACGCCGGTGGTGCAGCGGAACTCGATTGACGAAGGTTATCTCGATCTCGGGCCGTGCGGGTTGAAGAGCGGAGCGGAAGTGGAGAAGGCGGTGCGGGGATTGCAGAGGAAGATCTGGGATGAGTTGCAGATCACGGTTTCGATGGGGATCGCGGCGAACAAGCTGGTGTCGCAGATCGCGAGCAAGCTGCGCAAGCCGCGGGGATTCGTGGTGGTGCCCCCGGGCGAAGAGGAAAAATTTCTCGCGCCACTGGCGTTGGGGAAACTGCCGGGGATCGGGGCGAAGACCGAAGCGGGACTGGCGGCGCGGGGGTTTAGGTTGATCGGCGATGTGCCGATGCGGAGCGAAAGCGAGCTGCAGGCGGCGTTTGGAAGCGGCTGGCGCGAGGTGGCGGCGATGGCGCGGGGCGAGGATGCGCGGCCGGTGGAAACGGAGGACGAGGACGCGAAAAGCTATTCGCAGCAGGAAACGTTTGCCGAGGACGTGGGGGAATTTGCGGAGATCGAGCGCGTGCTGAAGCGGATGATCGACGAGTTGCTGGTGAAAATCCGCGCGGACAAAAAGCGGGTGCGAACGATGACGTTGAAGGTGCGCTACGGGGATTTTTCGCAGGTGTCGCACGGGCGTAGCCTGGCGGAGGCGTCGGATCTGGAGGCACCGTTTTATCCGTTGGTCGAGCCCTTGCTGCGCGAGGCGTGGACGCAGCGGCGAAAGCTGCGGCTGGTGAGCGTGCGATTTTCGGGAGTGGAAGATGGGGCGGCCCAACTGGAGATGTTTGCCCAGCCGGACGAGAAGCGGCGCAAGCTGGCGGCGGTGCTGGATCGGTTGAACGCGGGAAAAACGGCGCGCGTGCAGCACGGGCACCAATTGGGCGAACGGGAAAAGCCCTGATCTCGGAGCTGGCTTGCGAAGCAGCGGCGCGGGACTACGAAGCTAGCGGATGCCGATCTACGAATACTACTGCCGGAACAACCATACGGTTTACCAATTCTACGCGAAGACCCTGGCGCAGGGACGCACGACGCCGAAGTGCCCGGACAATCTGAAGTATCGCATGGAAAAAATGGTGTCGGCGTTTGCGGTGACCAGCAGCGGAAAG
>JANYBX010000489.1 GCA_025360615.1 Opitutia bacterium | reverse complement strand
CTCCCGCAAGTCCACCGTCGCGACCATCACCGAGGTCGCCCAATACCTCCGCCTCCTCTACGCCCGCCTCGGCGTGCAGTATCACCCCGACACGGACAAACCCGTTACCCCCCTCACTCCCGGCTCGCTCAGAAAACTCCTCGTCCGTATTCTCGCCACGCCGCTCGCGAAAAAGGCGAAGCACCTTTATCTCTGCGCCCCGCTCATCCGCGGACGCAAAGGCCACCACCAGCCCATCGCCACGTGGATCGCGAAACAAGGCTT
This sequence comes from Opitutia bacterium, assembly GCA_025360615.1. Classification (GTDB taxonomy): domain Bacteria; phylum Verrucomicrobiota; class Verrucomicrobiia; order Opitutales; family Opitutaceae; genus Tous-C4FEB. The sequence continues at coordinate 2,158 of JANYBX010000489.1, read as the reverse complement.
CGAGCTCCTCCGCGCCGATGGAAAACTCACCCGCGTCGATGCCTTTCAAAAACTCGACCGCTACAAAGAGCACGACATCGAAGTCGTCGTCGCCGATTTGAAAGCGGGCGCAAAGCCCGACGCCGCCCTTACCAACGCCCTCAAACTCGGCCACGGCTCCTGCTTCCTCCTCACGCCGCAAGGCGAAATCCTCTCCTGGTTCTCCACCACGCGCACCGACATCGAGACCGGCGAAAGTTTTCCCGAGCTCGACCCGAAACATTTTTCCTTCAACTCCCCGCGCGGCTGGTGTCCCACCTGCCGCGGCCACGGCCGGATTTTCCCGTGGATGCTTGAGCCCGACGACGACGAGGAAAACGCCGATCCTCTCGCCCAACTCCGCGCCTTCGGCATCGACTCCACCGCCGACATCGCCGACTCCGGCTCACCCTGCCCCGACTGCCACGGCCAGCGCCTCAACCGCACCGCCCGCGCCGTCAAACTCCACTTCCGCGGCAAACTTCCGCCACTCTCCCTCCCCGCGCTCTCCGCCGCCACGCCCTCGGAACTCATCGCGCACCTCCGCGCCCTCGATCTCGACGCCCGCGGCAAACTCATCACGCAAGACATCGTCCCACAAATTGCCGAGCGGCTGAAATTCCTTTCCCACGTCGGCCTCGAGTATCTCTCGCTCGATCGACCCACCGACACGCTCTCCGGCGGCGAAGCCCAGCGCATCCGCCTCGCCGCGCAGCTCGGCACGAATCTCGCCGGCGTCCTCTACGTCCTCGACGAGCCGAGCATCGGCCTCCACGCCCGCGACAACGACCGCCTGATCGAAACCCTCCTCACGCTTCGCGACAAAGGAAACACCCTCCTCGTCGTCGAGCACGACGACGAACTCATGAGCCGCGCTGATCGCATCATCGACCTCGGCCCCGCCGCCGGCATCCACGGCGGCGAACTCCTTGCCGAGGGCACACCCGCCGAAATCAAAGCCAGCCCCAGTTCCCTCACTGGAATCTTCCTCGCCAAGGGCATCACGCACCCGCTCCGGGGGGCGTACCGACCGCTCCCCGCGCCCGCCGAAAAATCCGCCTGGCTCGACCTCACCGACGTCACGTTCCGCAATCTCAAAAACTTCACCCTCCGCCTTCCCCTCGGCCGACTCATCATGGTCGCCGGCCCGAGTGGCGCCGGAAAATCCACGCTCTTCCGCGACGTGCTCCACCCTGCCGTGGCGCACGCGATCAAAGCGAAAAAGAAAAACCTCACCGGCCGTGAGTTCGTGAAGGCGACCGGTTTTTCCACCGCCGGCTCACCACTCTCCACCTCCTCCTCTTCTCTTCCCTTCGCGGAATTGGGCAACGCGCAATTCTTCAAAGGCGTGATCGAAGTCGATCAAGCCCCCATCGGCAAAACCCCGCGCTCCACGCCTGCGACCTATCTCGGCATCTTCGATCTCATCCGTCAGTTCTACGCCTCACTGCCCGAAGCGAAAATCCGCGGTTTCACCGCCGCGCGTTTTTCCTTCAACACCGCCGGCGGCCGCTGCCCCACCTGCGAAGGTGCGGGCCGCATCAAACTCGAAATGGCGTTCATGCCGACGACCTATCTCCCCTGCGACGACTGCCGCGGCCTCCGCTACAGCCCCGATCTTGCCGACATCACCTGGAAGGGAAAATCCATCGGCCAACTCCTCCAGCTCACCTTCGAGGAAGCCGCCGCGTTTTTCGATTTTCACTCCCAGCTCTCGCAAGTCTGCCAGCTCATGGTCGATTGCGGGCTCGGCTATCTCACGCTCGGCCAGTCCTCGCCGACGCTCTCGGGCGGCGAAGCCCAGCGCCTCAAACTCGTCACCGAACTCTCTACCGGACTCGCCAGCTACCGCGAACGCAGCCGCGGCGAAAAACCGCGCAACCTCTACCTCCTCGAGGAGCCGACCATCGGGCTGCACTTGAGCGACTGCGAGAAACTCATCCGCGTGCTCCACTCGCTCGTAGAGCAAGGCCACACTGTCGTCGTGATCGAGCACCATCTCGATCTGCTCCTCGAGGCGGACTACATCATCGAACTCGGCCCCGTGGGCGGACCCGACGGCGGCGAACTCCTCTATCAAGGTTCCCTCGCCGGCCTGCTCAAAATCAAGTCGAGCCCCACCGCCCCCTACCTCCGCGCC
>JANYBX010000466.1 GCA_025360615.1 Opitutia bacterium | reverse complement strand
ATGCTGCGCGCGTAGTCCACGGCCATATGGAGGAAGGCGGCGAGGTGGTCCTGCTCGCGCTTAAGATTGGTGTTGAGGAGCGTCTCGTAGCCTTCGCGGCCGCCCCAGAAGACGTAGTTTTCGCCGCCGAGTTCCTGCGTGATTTCGAGGGCTTTCTTCACTTGCGCGGCGGCGTAGGCGAAGACGTGGGCGTCGGGATTCGTGGAGGCGCCGCACATGTAGCGCGGGTTCGAAAAGAGATTGGCGGTGCCCCAGAGGAGTTTCACGCCGGTGGCTTTTTGGAGCTGTTTCGCGTGGGCGACGATGGCGTCGAGATTCTGGTTGGACTCGGCGAGCGTGGCGCCTTCGGGGGCGATGTCGCGGTCGTGGAAACACCAGAACGGGGCGCGGATTTTTTGGAAAAACTCGAACGCGGCGTCCATGCGGAGCTTGGCGATGGAGACGGCGTCTTTGCCCTTTTCCCACGGGCGGACGATGGTGCCGGGGCCGAACGGATCGGAGCCGGTGCCGCGAAACGCGTGCCAGTAGGCGATGGAGAAACGCATGTGCTGGGACACGGTTTTGCCGTCGATCACCTCGTCGGGGTTGTAGTGGCGGAAGGCGAGGGCGTTGGCGGAGGACGGGCCTTCGTAGGCGATGGTGTTGACCGTGGGGAAGTGGGCGCGGGATTTTTTCATGGAGGGAGGAAGGGGACGCTGGGAGTTTTCGCGGGTGAGGGCGAGCCGGGAGGGTGATAAAAATCACCATATTACTTTTGATTTTTAACACGGGGGTGGGCTGGATGCCTACAGCCGGCCCGCCGGCGCTGCCTGAAAACCGCTCGCAAAGTCGCCCTGTTGATCGAAACCTCGAACCGCTACGGGCGGGATTTGCTCTACGGCGTGCGTGACTGGATGCGCACGGGCGAGACGTGGGCGATCCGTTTTACGGAGCAGGCGCGCGGGGCGGCGTTGCCTTCGTGGCTGGGCGAGTGGGAGGGCGATGGGATTATCGCGCGCGTGGATTCACTGGAGATCGCGGCGGCGCTGCGGCGGACGAAACTGCCGGTGGTGGACGTGAGCGCGGAGCGGTTTGCCTCGGAGTTTCCGCGGGTGAGCATCGATAACGCCGCGGTGGCGCGGCTCGCGGCGGGGCATCTGGCGGACAAGGGATTTGCCCACTGCGCGTTTTGCGGCGATGCGCGTTTCCTGTGGTCGAGGCAGCGCGGGGCTGAGTTCCGGCGTTGCGTGGCGGAGATGGGACGGAGTTGCGAAGAGTTTCCCGTGCGAGCGGGCAACCGGCCGGGATCGGATGCGGAGATCCGCGCAATCGCGCGGTGGCTGAAGGCGCTGCCGAAGCCGGTGGGAGTTTTCGCGTGCTACGATGGGCGCGCAGCAGGTGCTGGAGGCGTGTCAGTTGTTGGAACTCGGCGTGCCGGATGAGGTGGCGGTGCTGGGCGTGGATGATGACGAAGTGTTGTGCGAGCTGAGCAATCCGCCGTTGAGCAGCGTGCAGCCGAATGCGCGGCGCACGGGGCACGAGGCGGCGGCGATGCTGGCGCGGCTGATGCGCGGGGAAAAAAACGCGGGCGCATCGACGCGGGAAGTGGAACCGGTGCGCGTGGTGGAGCGGCAATCGACGGATGTCGTGGCGGTGGCGGATGCGAAGGTGGCGGCGGCGTTGCGGTTCATCCGGCAGCACGCGGGCACGGGCATCAAGGTGGGCGACGTGCTGCGCGCGGTGCCGATGTCGCGGACGTTGTTCGAGCGGAAATTCAAGGCGCTGCTCGGGCATTCGCCGCACCGACAAATCGTGAAGCAGAAAATCGAGCGCGTGAAACACCTGCTGGCCGAGAGCGAAGTGTCGATCGGCGTGGTGGCGGAGCTGGCGGGTTTCGACAACGCGAGCTACCTGAGCGTGGCGTTTCGGCGCGAGACGGGTGAGAGCCCGTATGCGTATCGGGCGAAGCACCGGGTGAGCAAGGCGGCGGAATGAGGGCGCTTTTTTTTTGTGATGCTCCACTTCCAACGCTGCTTGCTCATCCCCGATGTCCACCAGGATGTCGCGTGGGTGGCGCGGATTTTGGCGCGGGAGCAGGACTGCGACTTCGTCGTTTTTCTGGGCGACTACTTTGACACCCGGCTGAAACGTGCGCGGGTGGGGAAGGCGGCGACGTGCGAATATTTGCTCGAAGTTCGGCAGGTTTTGCGGGGTCGCGTCCGGTTTCTATTGGGAAACCACGATATCCAATATCTGGAAGCCAAGCCGGCGTGCGATCTGCACCGCAAGGCGCGCCAGCTATTCTACCGATGCGGCAGCGCGTTTACCCACGCCGGAGCCCAGAAGGTCGCGAAGCATTTGCCGAAGGAGTTTTGGGACGACGCGCGGCTCTTTGTGGCGATGAATGGTTTCCTGATGAGCCACGCGGGACTCGCCCGGGAATTTTGGCCGCGAGCGGATTCCACGGACGCATCGCTCGCTGCACTGCAGCGCGAATGCGCCGAAGCGCTCGTGACCATGCGACGTGAGCCGCATCGGTTGCTCGATGCCGGCAGTGTGCGCGGTGGCGACGCGGCGATCGGAGGGATCACCTGGCTGGATTGGGATGCGGAATTCACCGACGAGTTGCCGCTGCCCCAAATCGTCGGGCATACGGGGAACGCCGTGGGCGCGCGATGCAAGGGACGGTCGTGGTGTATCGACGGACTCCAAACGTGCTATGGCCTCCTGACTCCCTCGGGACTTGAAGTGCGCCGCGTCTGATTTTAGGCCGACTGTTTCGGTTCTTTGGGGCGGATGAAAAAGCGATGCCAGGCGAGGGCGAAGCCGGTGTAGACGAGGCCGCAGGCGCCGAGGGAGGCGAGGCCGGCGATCAGCTGACCCCAGAAGCCGAGCGCTTCGCCCGTGTGCAGGAAACGCAGCCAAATGCGCGCCCGCCGACCGGGCGGGAGGTCGGAGAGCGAGATGGTTTTTAGCGGCGCGCCAGTGATGGCGTCGAGGGTGAGCGTGGTGGTGGTCGTGCGTGGCCAGGCGTCGGAAAGTTTAATCGAGGCAGTAAGGGGAGCGGGGTCGGAGGTGCGGCTGGGGGCGGCTGCTTTCTCCGAGGGGAAGTTGAGGGTGATCGTTTCCCAAGTAGGGAAATTTTTTTGCGCGGCCGCGAGAAAGGCGTTGGTGCTGAGGAGGGGGCCGGGCGCGGAGAGTGGCGGGGTCTTGGCGGGTGGGACGACGGTGGTTGCGACGGGGGGAGGAGTCTCTCCAGAAAATTTGTTAACGAGATCGGCGGCCCAGCGATAGGAGATCACCGTGCCGCTGGCGGTGAGCACGACGAGGATGGGGAGCGACCAGAAGCCGATCACGTTGTGCCAATTCCAATCGCGGGCTCGGCCGGTGGCGCGGATGAAGATGAGCGAACGCTTGAGGCCTTTCGTGCGCCATTTGCGCGGCCACCAAAGCCAGAGGCCGGAGAGCGTGAGGAAAAGAAAAGCGGTGTTGCATGCGCCGGTGATGGCTTTGCCGAGCGGGCGCTGGTCGCCGGAGAGGGCGAGGTAGCGGTGCGAGTTGAGCATCACGCGCATGAACTCGCGCAGGCCAGTCGCAGTGGAGGTGCGCGTTTCGCCGGTGTAGGGATTGACGTAGAGCGTGCCTTCGCGACCGAAGGCGAAGGCGACGGCGACGCGGGGATCGGCGGAGACGACGATGGCTGTCGGCCGGGCCTCGGGCTGAGCGGTGTGGACGCGTTGCTGAAGTTCGTCGAGGGAAAGGCGGGCGGTTGCCGGCGAGGGCGGAGTGACGAGACGGGCGTCGCGCTCGGACCACGCGACGAGATTTTTCTCAAAGGCGAGCGCAGCGCCGGTGAACGACATGACGGCGATCACGAGTCCCGCGGCGAGACCGGCGATGAGGTGGAGCCAGAAGATGAATTTGCGAAAGGTCATGCGTAGGCGACGCCCGAAGGAAAGAGGAAGCGCGGGGAAAAGCGCAGTTCAAACGCGGAGACTCCGATGGTCATGTCGCGAGCCTTCGTGCGGTGGAGATCAGAGGCGGATCGTCAGGCCGACGCGGATGGCGCGGGGGGAGCCGGGGGAGATGTTGGTGTTGTTGTCGGCGTTGAGGTAATATTTTTGGTCGAAAAGATTTTCGACGTTGATCTGCACGCGGCACTGGTCGGTGACGGTATAGTAGACTGCGGCGTCGGCGCGGGTGTAGCCGGGGAGGGCGACGGTGTTGTCGATGGCGGCGAACATGTCGGTGCGGCGGATGAGGCCGAGGCCGAGGCTCAGTTTCGGGAGCACTTGGTATTTGTTCCAAAGTGAGAAGGTGTGCTTCGGAACTTGCGGCACGGTGACGCCGGCGCGGGTGGCAGTGGTCGCGCTGAGGATGGAGGCGTCTTGATAAGCGTAGCCGAGCGTCGC
>JANYBX010000458.1 GCA_025360615.1 Opitutia bacterium | reverse complement strand
GAACCCATCGCGCTCGTCGACACCGGCTGGTTCGGCACGATCCAGCGCAGCCTCGAACACATCCTCGGCGCACCGCTGACCGGTTTTTATCTCGGCCTGTTGCCGCCGGGCGACCGGCCGACCGCAGGCGAGGCGCTCGGCTTCACGAATCATTTTGCCCCTCTGCCGCTCCAGCGCGAGGAGTCGCACAAAGTTCTCATCGAGCTGCTCGCGCAGAGCGATCACGGGCCGGCTCTCGGCTTTGTTCAGGTGGAGTGCGTTGCCCCCAACGCGCTCCCTCTGCCAGCGGTGCAAATCGGCGAAGTCGGTCCCGTGAATCTGGCCGAGGTGCGCCTGCTTCAGGACGCCGTCCTGACCTTTACCCGCCGCGCGCTCGCCGTGGAAAACGAAACGTCCGTGCCCGAAGCCGAACGCGCCCGCGCCGTGATCGAGATTTATCGCGGCCTGCACGACGCACCGACGGCCCGCGAAGCGCGCGTGCTCGGTTTCACGCCGCACTCCGATCAATATTTCGAGCAACGTCACGCGAGCCTCTGCGCGGAACTCACCCCGAGGGAAACGTTCGCCGCGCTCGCCGACCATCGAAAACGCCCGCCGCATTGGTGGATTGGCGGACAAGCCGCGTTGGGCAATGCCGGTCCGCTGAGGGCGTTTCGCTTTCTCAAAAAATGCTGGTGGAAACTGGCCGGCCGCGCGGAGTGAACGCCCCGCGTCCAATCCCGTTTGTAATATAATACGTTACAAACTGAATCGGGCGAAACGGGTGAAACAACGGCGGAATCCCGCCGGTCTGCGGCGGATCTTCAGCTTAACTTCAGCGCACGCACGGGGCCGCGGAGGAACAGCCGCGCGGCCAGCCGTCGCTCTTCACCGCGCGCCCAGAGGAGGACGTGCAACGCGATCCAGCCGCCGAGCCACGCATCCGCCAGCGAACGCCCGAGGACGAATTCGCGCCGCGCGTGATACGCGGAGAGTGCGAAGAATTTTTCGCCCAGACACTGCTTCGCCGCGAGGTAGCAACTTTCCCCAGGTGACGGCGCGGCTCCGGGAGCAGCGCGAACCGCCGGAAAATTTTCCGGCCGACCGGCGCGGCGTCGCGCCGTGAGCAGACGCACGGTGCAGCAGTCCCGCTCGAACGCAGACGCGTGTTCCTGCGAAGCCTGCGAGGTGTGGCGGCGGTAGCGCAGGAGCACGTCCGGCACCGTGCCGAAGGAAAACTTCTCCGCCGCCCGCGCGAGAAAATCGAAGTCCGCCGCCAGCGGCAGTTCGGCCCGGTAGGGCAGCTCGGCAAAAACCGTTCGCCGTCCCGTGTAGGCCGGCGTCACGACGGGCGCGGCATACTGCGTGTAGCGAAGCTGCGACTGATCGTCGGTGAGCGAAAATTCGCGGCCGGTCACCCGGCCGTCGCCGTCGATCGTTTCGGCCTGCGATGAGACGAGCGCCAGCGCGGGTTTCGCGCGGAGCAGCGCCACCTGCCGCTCCAGCCGCGCGGGCAACATGAGGTCGTCGTGATCGAGCAGCGCGATGAACTCGCCGAGCGCGGCAGCGACGCCGGCGTTGTGACCGCCGGGAATGCCGAGATTCCGCGGCAGCCGCACCCAGCGCACGCGCGGATCGCGGCCCATTTCACCCAGGGCGGCGTGGGAGAGGCCGGAACCGTTGTCCACGAGCACGAGTTCGAAATCCGCGAATGTCTGCGCCAGCACGCTCGCGATGGCCGGCCGGAGAAACGGCGTGTCGCGATGAGTGACCATGAGCACGGAGACGACAGGCATGGCGACAAGCTGGAGCGGACCATACGGAGAGCAAATGCGCAGAAGCCCCGGCTGCACCGCAGCCCGGCCGTTAAACCGCCTGCTCAGCGGCGAAGCGACTTTTCCAGCCGTTCCTTCACGGCCGGCCACTCGCTCGCGATGATCGAATACATGACGGTGTCGCGCTGGCTGCCGTCGGCCCGGCGCATGTGGGCGCGCAAGACGCCCTCGCGCACCGCGCCCAGCCGCTCGATCGCGATTTGCGAACGCTCGTTACGAAGGTCGGTCTTCAGTTGCACCCGCCGGCAGCCCAGCGTCTCGAAGGCGTGGCGCAGCAGGAGAAATTTGCACTCGGTGTTCACCGCCGTGCGCCAGGCCTCGCGCGCGAGCCACGTGGCGCCGATTTCCAGCCGCTCGTCGTGCGGCACAATTTCCAAGTAGCTCGTGCTGCCAACGGCGCAGCCGCGGACCGCGTCGATCACCGCAAACGGCAGCCACGCGCCCGCCGCTTGCTCGGCGAGCGCCTTCGAGATCACCCAGCGCATCCGCTCCGGATCCGTGAGCGATCCAAACGGCAGGTGCCGCCAGATCTCGGGGTCTTGCGCGGCGCGCAACAAATCGGGCGCGTGCGCGTGCGTGAGCGGTTCGAGGCGCACGTGGCGGCCACTCAGCGTGATTGGAGAAACAGTCATGCGATGCCGGCATTCGCCGCTGGAGTGATGCGGGTCGCAACGAAAAAAGCGGCCCGAGAAACATCCCATTCCCCACGCTCCAGCCCGGGGTTGCCTCGCGTCATGCGGCGGCGTTTTCTGCGGCGATGAACCCGATCTGGCGCCAACGCTTGTTTGCCACGGGCGGCTCCATCGCCGCGCTCTGGCTCGGGTGGCAAGTCGCCGAGGGAAACTACCAATGGCCGCTGCTCGCGAGCGCCCTGGCAATGGCGATGCTGCTCGCGCGCTGGCAACGGATGCCGCTCGACGCGGTGGTGCTCGGCGGGTTGCTGGTCGGCTACATCGTGGGCAACCGCGGTTTCGCGCAGCTCTCGCTGGCCCCCGGGCTGCCGCTGTTTCCGGCCGAGGTCGGCCTCGCGGTGGCCGGGGCCGCGCTCGCGCTGCGCCTGGCCTTCACGAAGACCTTGCCGGTGCAGCGGGATTTTCTCAACGGCGCGGTGCTGCTGTGGATCGCACTCGGCGCGGCACGAATCATCCTCGATGCGCGGGCCCATGGATTTGCGGCGCTGCGGGATTTCGCGATGATTTACTACGCGGGATTTTTCTTCGCCGCGCAGGGCTTGGCGCGCTCGCCGGCGGTGCGCAGATGGCTCGGGCGGTGTCTGCTGGGGGCGACCGTGGCGCTGCCGGTGGTCGTGGGTCTGGTGCGATGGTTTCCGGATTTCTTCCTCGGCCGGCTGGTCTGGCAGGGCGTGCCGTTGATTTTTCTGAAGGGCGATCTCGCGGGGACGTTTATGGCGCTCGGCGTCGTGCTCGCGCATCAGCGTTACCAAAGGACACGGCGGGCGGTTTGGCTGATCGCGGCGGGCGTGGGAGCAACCGGCGTGTTGCTCAGCGAAAATCGCGCGGCGTTGCTGGGGCTGACAGTGGCGACCGGCTGGCTCGTGCTCGCGGGCCACTGGAGCTTGCTGCGGTGGCAACTCGCCGGCGCGGGCGCGGCGACGCTGGTGTTCATCACGGTCACGGTGGGCGGAGGGATGGACTGGCGGCAGACGCCGGTTTACGCGACGTATGAGCGGGTGGCGTCGATCACCGACTGGAGCGGGCAGCGCGAATACCTGAGCAGCCGCGTGGAGTTCAAGGGCGACAACAACCAGTTCCGGCTCGTGTGGTGGCAGTCGGTGATGGTGACCACGTGGGACGCCGATCCGTGGCTCGGCCAGGGCTTCGGCTTCGATCTCGCGAGCGACTTCGTGCGTCAATACTACGCCGAGGGCGGCGAGGAGTTCAGCACGCGCAGCCCGCACAGCATGTTGCTCACGGTTTTCGGCCGCATGGGCTTCGCGGGACTGACGGCGTTTTTGCTGATCGTCGTCGGGATGATGCGGCCGACATGGCGGGCGCTGCGGGCGGCGCGTCCGCCGGATGAGGAGGTGGCGCGGTGGTTGTGCGCGTGGATCGTGCTGGTGAGTTCGTGCTTCGGCGTCGTGCTCGAAGGGCCGATGGGCGCGATGGTGTTTTGGACGGTGCTGGGGCTGGCCAACGCCTCCATTGAAGACCCCCGCGTGGAAGAAATCGCGCGGAACACGGCGGCGGACTTGCCGGCGACGATGGAAACGGTTTCTGCTGGGGCCGTGTGACCTTCGCGTTACGTTTCGCCGCCCATGAACCTCGCCTCGCCCCTCGACTACCTCGGGATCTTCAAGACCACGACGCGGTCGCGTTGGGACTTGCTCACGCCCGTGGCGCTGATCGGGCTGGGCTTGTTTGGGTTGGCGTTCATTTACTCGGCTCAGCTCGCGGCGCACGGGCACGACTGGATGAAGCAACTCCTGTTTCTCGGCGTGGGCGCGGGGATTTATTTCACCGTTTCGCTCATCGACTACCGGTTCTGGCTGAGCATCGCGCACTGGTTCTACGCGGCGTGCATCGTGCCGCTCGTGATCGTGCTGTTCATCTCCAGTTCGGGCAGCAATGCGTGGGGGGCCAGTCGCTGGATCAACCTCGGCTTTTTTTCCTACCAACCCTCGGAAACCGCGAAGATCGCGGTGCTCCTCATCACTGCCAGCACGCTCGTGCGCAACGAGGTGGGCACGATTTTTCAGTCGCTCAGTACGCTCGGGAAATTGGCCCTTGCGGTGGGTGTCCCCATGTTCTTGATCTGGAGACAACCCGACTTGAAGTCGTTGATTGTGCTGCCCCCGATGGTGTTTTCCATGCTCTATGTTTCAAAGTTGTCCGCGCGCTTTTACGCGGCGGTCTTGGGGGCGTTTCTCCTGATGGTGACGGTCGTCGCATGGGACTGCTACCGCTACATCCAGTTCATGGACAGCCACGGTTACTCCTACGTGGAGAAATCCGACCGCGACAAATTCGAGTCTTGGGTGCCCCTGCACGATTACCAGCGCAACCGCTTCCTCGCGTTTGCGGTGCCTGAGAAAGTCGATCCCAAGGGCCAGGGGATCACCTATAATCTCACCCAGTCGCTGATCACGGTCGGGTCCGGCGGCCTCACCGGCAAGGGCTGGCAGCGCGGCACCCAAGCCCAGCTCGGCTACCTCCCGCGCACGATCGCGCATAACGATTTTATCTTTTCAGTTATTTCCGAAGAACTCGGTTTTTTGGGAAGCATCACGGTTCTCGGCCTGTTTGGTCTCGTTTTGTTCAATGGCATCCGCATCGCCGGTCTCGCAAGAGACCGATTCGGCATCCTGCTCGCCCTCGGCGTCACGGTGCTGTTCATGGTGCATGTGTTCGTGAACATCGCGATGACCATCGGGCTCGTGCCCATCACGGGCATACCGCTTCCCTTCATCAGCTACGGTGGCTCCTTTGTGCTCAGTTGCTGCTTGCTGCAAGGACTGGTCCAGAGCGTCTATCGCTTCCGAAAGGATTTC
>JANYBX010000452.1 GCA_025360615.1 Opitutia bacterium | reverse complement strand
TTTTAAACACCCAGCGCACGTGGGGCCGCGTGGCGCTCCCCGACAAATCGCGCGCGATGCGGGAGGTTCTGGCGTGAGCGGAGAAGTAACGAGTAACAAGTGCTCAAGTAGCAAGGTCGGGCCGCTGCCGCTTTTGGCACTTGGCGACTTGTTACTTGTCACTTTTCCCCCATGAGCCGCTTCCTCATCTCCTGCGGCGGCACCGGCGGCCACCTCGCGCCCGGCATCTCGCTCGCCGAGGGGCTCCTCGCCCGCGGCCACTCCGCCACGCTGCTCATCAGCCAGAAAAAAGTGGACGCCCGCCTGAGTGAGAAATACCCGCAGCTCCGCTTCGCGCGAATGCCCGGCACCGGCTTCGCGTGGCAGCCCGCGCAACTCGCGCGCTGCATCGTCTCGCAGTTTCGCGCGTTTCATTTTTGCCGCGCGCTCATCCGCACCGAATCGCCGGACGGCATCGTCGGCTTCGGCGGCTTCACCTCGGCGCCAGCCGTGCTGGCCGGGCGTATGGCGGGACTGCCCGTGATGTTGCACGAGTCGAACCGCGTGCCCGGCCTCGCCATCCGCACCCTCGGCCGGTTCGCCACCCGCGTGTATCTGCCGCCGGGTATTCGCATCGACAGCGTGACGGCCACCGCCACGCGTCACGCCGGTCTGCCCGTGCGCCGTGAAATCGTTCGCATCCCCGCCGAGTCCGCTCGCGCCGCGCTTGGTTTCGATCCCGCGCAAAAACTCCTCGTGATCTTCGGCGGCAGCCAGGGCGCCTCCGCGCTCAACGGCTGGGCGCGAGAGCACCTCGCCGCGCTCGCCGCCGAGGGCGTGCAGCTCTGCTGCGTCACCGGTCCGGGCAAAGGCGAGCCCGAGACGCTCGCGCTGAAAACCAAAACCGGCGCACCGCTGCGCGCGATGTTCATCCCTTTCAGCGACCGCGTGGCGGAGCTGCTTTCCGCCGCCGACCTCGTCGTTTCGCGCGCCGGAGCCGGCACGCTCGCCGAGCTCGTCCGCTGCGAAACGCCCGCGATTCTCATCCCGTTCCCGCACGCCGCCGACGATCACCAGCGCGCCAACGCTTCCTTCTTCGAGCGCCAAGGTGCGGGCATCGTCGTCGAGCAGACGAATCTCGCCCGTCTCCGCGCCGAAGTCTTCGACCTCATTTTCAACGACGGCCTCCTCCGCAAATTCCGCGGCAACCTCCGCCGCATGGACCGCGAAAACTCGCTCGAAGTGATGCTGCGCGACTTGGAGCAACTCACTGCGTTCCCCGCGAGTCTCGCACCCGCCGTCATATGAGCCTGCCCCTCCCGCCCACCCTCCGTCTCGACGGCCGATCCCCGCTTGTAACGTATTATATTACAAACAATGCCATCACGACTGGAGAAATTTGTAATATAATACGTTACAAATGCTTTTCTGTGATCGCGGTTTTTTTTGCCTGATGAGACCAGAATCGCTCCCAACTCTCTTCGGCCGCGAGGTTCGTCGCATTCACTGTCTCGGCATCGGCGGCATGGGGGTCGCGCCGCTCGCAATCTACCTCGCGCAACGCGGGTTCACCGTTTCCGGCGAGGACGATGCGCTGAACTATGATGTCCGCGCGTTGCTCACCACCGCTGGTGTTGTCCTCGGTCCGCTGCCGGCGGAGGCCGAGCTGGTCGCGTTTTCCTCGGCCATCGCCAAGACGCATCCGGTCTACGCCGTCGCCACCGCCCGCGGGCTGCCGCTCGTGCGTCGCGGCGAACTGCTCGCCGAAGTCCTGCGCGACAAAAAGCTCGTCGCCATCTGCGGTTCCCATGGGAAGACCACGACGACCGCGATGCTCGTCACTGCTCTGCGCGCGGCGAATTTTCCGGCGGGCTATATTCTCGGCGGGCTTTTTGCCGATGGCGTTTCACCGGCTCGCGCGGGCTCGAACGACTGGGTCGTCGCCGAAATCGACGAGAGCGACGGCACGATCAACGGGTTCACGCCGGAGATCACTGTCGCCGTGAATCTCGACTGGGATCATCCCGACCACTACCGCCAGCTTGCCGATCTTGAGGCGACGTTCGCCGCGCTCTTCGCCCGCACGCGCGGCGCGGTGCTCGTGAGCGATGCGTGCGCCACGTCGCTGCGGCTCGCCGAGGTAGGGCGCGTTATCCCTCACGCGCCGGTTGGACTGAGCGTTCCCGATGATCCCGACTCGCAGCGGCGGGTTAGGGATAACCCGCCCTACCTTTCGTTCGGTCGCACGGGCGATTTTCGTTTCGATATAATCGAGGCGGAGTTTGGCGGCATGACGATTCAGCTCGCCGGCCGTTTTGCTCCTCCGATTCAGGCTTCGATCAAGGCCCGCGGGGATTTCAATGCCGCCAACGCCACCGCCGCGCTCGCCGCCGCGCAGCTCATGGGAGTGTCGCCGACACCGCGCGCGCTCGTGGCGTTTGCCGGCGTGCTGCGGCGGCAGACCGTGCTTTTCTCGTCCGGCGCGATCACCGTGCTCGAAGACTACGCGCACCATCCCGCCGAGATTCGCGCGCTGCTCTCCAGTTTGCGGCAGCGGATGCCGGCCGGCGGACGGCTCGTGGTCGTGTTTCAACCGCATCGCTTCAGTCGCACGGCGCAATTCAAGGCGGAGTTTGCGGCGGCGCTGTCGCTGAGTGACCGGCTGCACCTGCTCGATGTCTACTCGGCGGGCGAAGCGCCGGTGGCGGGCGGCACCACGGCGGATATTTCTGTCGAGTTGAAAAAAAATTCCCCCGCGCTCGCAGTGGGCTACCTGCCGGGCGATGACGCGGGATTTTTCCGCGCGCTCACCCGCGAGACGAAGCACGGCGATTTCGTGGCATTCGTGGGAGCGGGCGACATCGACCGCAAGGCCCGCGCCTGGCTCGCGATCCTGGCGGACGAAGCGGTTCACGCCCGCCGCTGGGATGATTTTGTCGCGATGGCGAAACCGCTGCTTTCGGCGGGGACAAAATTAAAACGCGAGGAGCCGCTCGCGCCGAAGACCACGATCCGCATCGGCGGCGCGGCGCGGGTTTACGCGGAGCCGGCGAGCGTGGAGGATTTGCAGGCGTTGCTCGCGGCGGCGGCGAAAGCCTCCATCGAGGTTTTTGTGCTCGGGCGCGGCTCCAACCTGCTTGTGCCCGACGAAGGCGTCGACGGGCTCGTGCTTTCGCTCGCGCATGAACAGTGGTCGCGGTTCGAACCGCGAGGCGAGGGGCGCATCTGGGCGGGAGCCGGGCTGCGGTTGAAAAATCTCTGCGGCCTCGCTGCGAAGGCCGGGCTCGTGGGCTTTGAGTTTTTAGAGGGAATTCCCGGCAGCATCGGCGGCGCGCTGCGGATGAACGCGGGCGCGATGGGCGGGTGGATGTTCGATGTCGTCGAGGAGGTGCAGCTCATCACGCTCGGTGGCGAACTGCGCACGCTGAAGAAATCCGAGATGCACGTGGACTACCGGCATTGCGCGGAGTTGCACCACGCGATCGCGCTCGGGGCGTTGCTGCGGCCGGCGGCGTCGGCCGACAGTGAGGCGGTGAGCCGGCAGATCGATGTTTACCGGCGGAAGCGGCAGGAATCGCAGCCGCGCGAACCAAGCGCGGGCTGCATTTTCAAAAATCCTCCCGGCAGCTCGGCGGGAAAACTGATCGACCAGAGCGGGCTCAAAGGCGAGCGGGTGGGGGATGCGGAAGTCTCGACGGTCCACGCCAACTTCATCGTGAATCGCGGCAACGCGACGAGCGCCGACCTGATCGAGCTCGTGCGCCGCGTGCGCGCGCGCGTGCGGCAGGCGCAGGGAGTCGAGTTGGAACCCGAAGTGCTACTCTACGGAAAAAACTGGAAGGACGTTTTATGAATTTACCGATCATCGCGGTGTTTTGCGGAGGCACTTCGCCCGAGCGTGAAGTCTCGCTCGGTTCCGGCCGCGCTTGCGCCACGGCGCTGGTGCGCTCGTTTCCGACGCGGCTCTTCGAGCTGACGGCCGACGCTCTTCCCGTCGGACTCGATCCGGCGCGGCACGTGGTGTTTTCCACGCTGCACGGCACCTTCGGCGAGGATGGCGGCATGCAACGCCTGCTCGACGCCGCGGGCGTGACCTATGCCGGCTGCGATGCGGCGAGCAGCGCGTTCACGATGGACAAGACCCGCACCAAGCAGGCCGCCGCGGCGCGCGGCGTGCGCGTGGCGCAGGGCGTGGTTTTCACGGCGACGGAAAAACCTTCCGCCGAGGCGCTCGTGACCCAGCTCGGCGAGCAAGTCGTGCTCAAGCCCAACGACCAAGGCAGCAGCGTGGGCCTCTCGCTCACGAGCACCACGGCCGAGCTGGTCGAGGCGCTCGCGCGCGTGACGCCCGGCACGTGGCTGGCCGAGCCGCGCATCGTCGGTCGCGAGCTTTCGGTGGGCGTGTTGCGCGGCACCGCGATGGGCGTCGTGGAGATCCGGCCGAAGTCGGGCGTCTACGACTACGCGAGCAAATACACGAAGGGCGCGACGGAGTATTTTGCGCCCGCGCCGCTCGACGCGGGCACGACGGTGAGCGTGCTCCGCGCGGCCGAGACGGCCTATGCGGCGTGCGGTTGTCGGGACTACTCGCGCGTGGACTTTATTCTCGGGGAGAAAAACGAACTTTATTTGCTGGAAATCAATACGCTCCCCGGCATGAAAGAAACCAGTTTGCTGCCGATGAGTGCGCGCTGCGCGGGAATGGATTTCACGGCTTTGGTTCGCGAGCTGGTTTCACCCGCGCTGGGGCGTTTTCATGCGGCGGTAGCTGCCCAAAAATCGTGAAGCTAGAATTTAACCACAACCCCGCCCGGAGCTGGAGGGATATTTCCCAGCCCGTGAAGCCGCGCGCGATGTCGCCCGAGGGGCGGCGGCGTCTCGTGCTGGCGACGTTGCGCGTCGGCATGGTTACCGCGGTCGCCGCCGGCGTGTTGTGGAGCGCCTGGCAGGTCTCGCGGGTGGTTGGGGAAAAAGCACCCCACTCCTCCGCGCCGGTGCCGGCCGAGCTGGTGAAGGATATTCATCTCGTGACGGACGGCGCGCTGGATCGCGCGTGGATTGTCGACACGCTCGCGCTGCCGAAAAATGCGACGCTGCTGGAGCTCGATCTCGATCAGCTTCGCGCCCGCGTGCTCGCGCACGGACAGGTGGTCACCGCGATGGTGGAGCGGCAGTTTCCCTCGACGCTGGTGGTGCGCGTGAGCGAACGCTCGCCCGTCGCCCGCGTGATGGTCGCGCTCGGTGACGAGGCGCCGCAGACCTTGCTCGTGGCGCGGGATGGCGTGGTGTTTCCCGGCGTGGGTTTTAAGGTCGAGATGCTGGAAACGCTGCCCTGGCTCGATGGCGTGAAGCTGGCGCGCTCGGGCGGGGGCTTCGCTCCCATCAACGGCATGGCGACCGTGGCCGAGTTGCTGGCGAAGGCGAAGCTGGAGGCGGAGCATCTCTATCAGACGTGGCATGTGGTTTCCCTCGCCCGGCTCGAAAGCGACGGCGCGCTCGAGGTGCGGACCCAGGGCGATGCTCTCCGGGTGCGCTTCTCCACGAGTCAGGATTATTTCCGCCAGCTCGCGCGGCTCGACTGGCTGCTCGATGAGGCGCTGCGCCGCACCGGTCGCGCGGCGGCCAAGATCGACCTGACGGCAAGCACGCAGGTGCCGGTCGTGCTCGCCGCCGTCGCCGTGGCCGACGCTCCGCGGGTGACCGCCCTGAATGCGCCGGCCCCGGCGCTGGCGCGGCCTTTTGCGATTTCCGCCTTCCCGCATCTTTCGTCCCAGAACAAAAACAAACTGTGAGTTCCACTCCTACTTTCATCGGGGCCATCGAGATCGGCACCTCCAAGGTCACCGCGCTCATCGGCGAGTATAACGGCCGCGAACTCGCCATCATCGGTTGCGGCGAGTGTTCTTCGCGCGGCGTGATCAAGGGCAGCGTCGTCGACTACAAGGCCGCGAGCGACTGCACGCACAGCGCGTTGGAGCAGGCCGAGCGCGACGCCGGCGAACGCATCGACCTCGTGTTCCTCGCGCAGAGCGGCGGCCATCTCGACGGTTTCTACAACGAGGCGGGCGTCAGCGTGAAGTCGTCCGACAACATGATCGATGGCGACGACATCCGGACCGTCTGCGATCTCGCGAAGGCGAAGGAGCTGCCCGCCGGCCGCATGGTGGTTCACCACATCCGCCGCCCGTTTCGCGTGGATGGCCGCATCGTGCCGACCTCGCCGGAAAATCTCGTGGGCCAAAAACTCGAGGTGGGCTACTGGACCGTCCACGGGCAGGAGCAGCGTCTCGCGGACAACATTCACGTGATCCGCGGCTTCAATTTGGAAGTGCGCGAGCTCGTGCTCTCCAGTCTCGCCTCGGGCCACATGGTCACCACGCCCGAGGAGCGGCAGAATGGCGTGCTCGCGATCGACATCGGCGCGGGCACGACGGACTTCGTGCTCTACCGCGACGGCGTTCCCCACACGACCGGCGTGGTGCCCGTGGGCGGCACGCATCTCACGAACGATCTCAGCATCGGCCTGCGTCTCACCGAAGGTCAGGCGGAAAAACTCAAGCTCCGCCACGGCCGCGCTCTCCTGCAGGCGCGCGACAAGGTGGAAAAAGTCTGGCTCGACGGTAATTTCGCCATCGGCGACCGCCAGTTCCCGCGCTACGCCATCGAGCAAATCACGGCCGCGCGCACGTGGGAGTTGCTCGAGGTGGTGAAGAAAAAACTCGGCCACGCTTTCTCGCCCGAGACTTGCCAGGCTGGCGTCGTGCTTACGGGCGGCTCGGCCAAGCTCCCCGCCATCGCGGATTGCGCGGCGAAAGTTTTCGGCGTGAACGCCCACCTCGGCGAGGCACCCTCGTGGATCACGGAGAATATGCGCGAGCCCGGCTACCACACCGCGCTCGGGCTCCTCTACTACGGCGTGAGCGCCGCCGGCGACCGCTCCGCCCCCGCCCGCCGCAAGGGCGGATTTTTCCAAAGCGTATCCCGCCTCTTCGCCACGTCCTGAGCCGCTAACATGAATCTGAACGAACTTCCCCTCGAGCAGCACCTGCTCACGGATCGCAACGTCGCCATCAAGCTCGTCGGCGTCGGCGGCGCCGGGGCCAATGCGGTGGATCGCCTGAAAATGGAAAACCTCGAGCGCCTCCAGCTCGCGGTCATTAACACCGATCATCAGGCCCTCTCGAGTTCGCCCGTGCAGGACAAGGTGCTCATCGGCATGAGCGTCACGCGCGGCCTCGGCGCCGGCGGCGATCCCGAGCTCGGCCGGGAGGCGGCGGAGGCCGACCGCGAAAAAATCACCAAGGTCGTGAAGGACTGCGATCTCGTGTTTCTCCTCGCCGGCATGGGTGGCGGCACGGGCAGCGGCGCGGCGCCGACCGTCGCGGAGATCGCGGCGGAATCGGGCGCGCTCGTGATCGCGTTTGTCACGATGCCGTTCAGTTTCGAGGGCGGCCGCCGGCTGAAGCAGGCCGAGGAAGGTCTGCAGGCGCTGCGCAAGGTGTGCGACGCCGTCATTCCGCTGCCCAACGACATTCTCCTTCAGGAGGCCGGCGAAAATGAGACCGTGCTTGATTCCTTTGCGCGCGCCGACGAGTGGATCGGCCGCGGCGTGAAATCCATTTGGTCGATGCTCAGCAAGACCGGCCTGATCAATCTCGATTTCGCGACGCTCCGCCAGGCGTTTCAACAACGCGGCTGCAAAACGCTCTTCGGCCTCGGCGAAGGCAAAGGCGAGCACGCCGCGCTCGAGGCCATCGAAAGTCTCAAGCAGTGCCCGCTCCTGCACACGCCGGAGTTTTCGCGGAAGGCCGACCGCCTCCTCGTGAACATCATCGGCGGCACCGATCTCACGCTGCCGAAAGTGAACGAGGTGATGACCGCCGTCGCCGAGCAGTTCGGCCGCGATTCGCACATCATCATGGGCGCGGTGATCGACGAAGCCCTGCAGGGCCGCGTGGAAATTTGCGTGCTCGGCACGAGCGACATGGGCGGCCGCGGACTCCCGCCCCGCCGTACCGCGACGCCCTCCCGGGTTCGCCCCGCCGCAGGTCGGCCGGAAGTTTCGCCGGTTGTGCCAGTCGCGGAACCGGCACTGTTCACGGGTGCCGGCCACGAGAATGAAGCACGAATCGTCACGCTCGCCTCAGCCAAGCCCAATCAGGACGAGTTTGGTTTCGGCGAAGTCGAGAGCCGCGGACATTTTGAGAAGACCGACCGAAATCTCTTCGACGGGCAGGATCTCGACGTGCCGACCTACCTGCGAAAAGGCATCAAGATTTCAATCTGAGCCGGCCGGCGAGACGCAGCGGGACGCCGAAAGGTGGAGCGCGTTGATTCCAACGCGCTGGTGAACGTTGCTCACAGCGAAAAGCGCGTGTGGGTCCACGCGCTCCACCCTTTGTTATGCGGCCAGCTTCTGGGACGTGGCCGCGTCGGCCATGCGGAGACCTCGACGGGTGGCTTTCGCTTTCACCGGGCGTTTTCTCATGAGAGCAAGGCGCGGACGCCAGATTGCCACGGGAGAGGTAAAAGCGAGGCAGCCGTTTTCGACATTGAGTTCGTAGGAGCCTTTTCTCGGCGTGATCGCATACGCGGCGAACAAATCGCCGATCGAAAATCCCAGCCGGCATTTCGTGGCGTCGGCAGTGAGAGCGACCGGCGGCGTGTGACGCAGCGCGCGACCGAGACTGAGAACGCGGAAATTCACGCTTTGCACACCGAGGTTGTCGAGGGACCGGAGGAGATGGGTGGCGGCGGTATTCATGGGGTGGGAGGTAAGGCTATTTCATCGGCCGAGGCCAGAGGGACTAAACGCCAAACCACATCTTTAGATTCGATTTACGGGAGCAGGAGCGTGGGTGGGCCGGGGGCGTGGGAAAGAATCGGCGGCAGACGGGCGAGTTTAATTTCAGCGATCCCTTGGCAAACCGATTAGCATCTGCATCTTTCGGGCCCATGTTTGTCGATGAATGTGTAATCAAGATTTCCGCCGGTGACGGTGGCCGCGGCTGCGTCTCCTTTCGCCGCGAAAAATACGAGCCTTGGGGCGGACCCAACGGCGGCGATGGTGGCAACGGCGGCGACGTCGTGCTGTTGGGGGATGTAAACACGAACAACCTCGTTGATTACAAGTTTCAGCCGCACTGGCACGCCGAGCGCGGCGAGCACGGGCAGGGCAAGGACTGCCACGGCCGCGTGGGCAAATCCATCATCTTGAAAATGCCACTCGGCACCGTGGCCATCGACGAGGCCAGCGGACTGCCCGTCGCGGAAATCGTCGAGGAGGGGCAGCGCGTCGTACTCCGCAAGGGCGGCAACGGCGGCTGGGGCAATACGCATTTCAAGACCTCCACCAACCGCGCCCCCAAGCGCGCGAACGAAGGCCAGGAAGGTGAAAAAGGCGCCTATCGGCTCGTACTGAAGAGCATCGCGGATGTCGGCCTCGTGGGGTTTCCGAACGCGGGAAAATCCTCGCTGACCAACTCCATCACCAAGGCGCGCCCAAAGATGGCGGCGTATCCCTTCACGACGTTGCACCCGCAGATCGGCGTGATCGATTTCCCCGACGTGCGGAGGGGAGACCGGCATCTCCTGCTCGCGGACATCCCCGGCCTGATCGAAGGCGCGAACGAGGACCGCGGGCTCGGCCACCGGTTTCTGCGCCACATCGAACGCTGCGCGGTGCTCGTGTTCATCATCGACATGGCCGGCACCGATGCCCGCGACCCCCGCGACGATTACAAGCATCTGCTCAATGAGCTGAAGCTCTATGATCCCGCGTTGCTCGACAAACCGCGCATTGTCGCCGCGAACAAGATGGATGTGGCCGAATCCGCCGCGTGGCTTGCGAAATTCAAGCGCCGCCACAAGGTGGATGTGCTGGAGATTTCCTGCCGCACGGGCGACGGTTTGGAGAAGTTGAAAAAAGAGCTGTTAAAGCGGGTGACTGCCTTCCGCGCCCGCGAAAAGAAATCGCTTCAGGCCGCCGGCTAAATCATTTTTCATCTCCCCACCGTTTCATGACCCCGGAACATCGCTCCCTCCTGATGAATGCCAACCGCCGCCTCGGCGCGGTGCTGTTGGAGCACAATCTGGTGAAGATCGAGCATCTTGAGCAGGCCAACGACCGGCTGCTGGAGATCGTCGCCACCGAGCAGCCGCGCCAAAGCACCGTCTTCGGCATCCTCGCGTATGAGATGAAGGTGCTGCGGGAGGAGGATGTGCTCGCCCATCTCGTGGAATCGGAGGGACTCGGCCTCGTGGATCTCAGCGAGTATGATGTGTCGGAGGATTTGAAGAAGGTGATCGACCGCGGCGCCTGTTGGGCGACGTGGACCGTGCCTTTCGACCAAGAGGAGGATTTCACCTTCATCGCGACCGCCTACTATATGAGTCCGTCGGTGCGGACTTACTGGCAGAAACAATATCCCGGGCAGATCCTTTGGTTCGGCACGACCATGGAGAAGATCGCCGACTACTTGGAAAAACTGGATGCGGATCACGCTGCCATGGTGGCGGCCAGAGGCTAGTCGAACCAACATGGCACTCGGAAAAGTTCAGTCCCAAATCGTCGCCAAGCTCGTGGAGGCGTCGCGCCTCACGACGGAACAGCGCGACGCCATCGTGGCGCGTCCCGAGGATTTGAATGGCGACGCGCTCGACCGCCTGCTGCAGGAGGATTACCGCATCACGCCGCTGCAATTTCTCGTCGCGAAGGCCCGCGCGGTCGGGCTCGCGCCGTTCAACATCGCGCGCTACCGCGTGTCGCCGACGACGTTCGAGCGCCTCCCGCAGGATTTCTGCAAGGAGCATCTGGTGCTGCCCGTGGGCATTGTCGCGGACCTGTTGTTGGTCGCGTTTGCCAATCCATTTGAGGTCACGCTCCCGACGAAGATTCAGGAGATGACGGGCATGCGCGTCGTGCGCCTGCTCGCCCGCGAAAAGGACATCCGGGATAAGTTCAACAAAAACACGGATCGTCCCGCGGGCTTCGACGATGTCGTGCAGCAGATCGGCGCCGAGTACGGCCAGGTCGAGGCGGAACTGGTGCGCGGCGATGTCAGGGAAGACTCCGGCCCGATTATCCAGCTGAGCAACCGCATCATCGAGGACGCGTATTACGCCGGCACGAGCGATATTCACATCGAGCCCGGGGAGAAGGAGGTCGTCGTCCGCTACCGCATCGACGGCATCTGCCAGGAAAAACTCCGCCTCCCGGCCAAGGTCGGCCCGGCGCTCATCGCCCGCCTGAAGATCATGTGCAACCTCGATATCTCCGAGCGCCGCATGCCGCAGGACGGACGCATCGTCTTCAAGCAATACACCAAGAAAAACCTGGATCTCGATTTGCGCGTTTCGACCGCGCCGCTCAATCACGGCGAAGGCGTCGTCATGCGTATCCTCGACAAGCAAAAGAGCACGCTGCCGATGACCGCGCTTGGTTTCTCCGAGGAAAATCTCGCGCGCTACCGCGACTGCATCCGCCAGCCCTACGGCATGATTTTGCACTGCGGGCCGACCGGCTCGGGCAAGTCGATGACGCTCTACTCCGCGCTCAACGAGATCAACACGCCCGACATCGTCATCCGCACCGCCGAGGACCCGATTGAATACACGCTGGCCGGCATCAACCAAATGCAGATGCACCGCCAGATCGGACTCACGTTCGCCGCGGCGCTGCGCTCCTTCCTCCGTCAGGATCCCGACATCATTCTCGTGGGCGAAATTCGCGACAAGGAAACCGCGGGCATCGCCATCGAGGCCGCGCTCACCGGTCACTTGCTCATCTCCACGCTGCACACCAACGACGCGCCGACGACGATCTCCCGTCTGACCGACATGGAGATTGAGCCGTTCATGATCTCCTCGTCGCTCCTCTGCGTCTGCGCCCAGCGCCTCATGCGCCGCGTGTGCAAGCAGTGCCGGATGCCTTACAATCCCAAGGGCCGCGAGCAGGAGATTCTCGAAAAAGCCATCGGCTGGAGCGGTCAGATTTTCAAGGCGAACCCGAAGGGCTGCCCGAAATGCGCGAGCGGCGGCTACAAAGGCCGCGTCGGCATCCACGAACTCATGACGGCCAACGAGGAACTCGTGGACGCCATCAACAAGGGCCACGAGTCGGCCGAGATAAAGAAGATCGCGATGCGCAACGGCATGAAGACCCTGCACCAAGACAGTATCCTGAAGGTGAAGGAAGGCCTCAGCTCGCTGGAGGAGGCGATCGCGACCGTCCCGATCGACAAGTGAGTTTGCCGGCGGCCGGAGCCGCCGCGTCAGGTTCACCCGCATGATCGAATCGTCGCCATCGTTTCACTGGGCGAGCGATCTCCTGCGATGCCCGACTACTGGCTGGAGTTTCTGAAAGTCGCGCTGGCGCACCTCCTCGCCGTGGCGAGTCCCGGGCCGGATTTCGCCATCGTGCTGCGCCAGAGTTTGCGTCACGGCCGGCGCGCGGCGATCTGGACCAGCGTCGGCGTGGGAACCGCGATCCTGCTGCATGTCGCTTATTCGGTACTCGGCATCGGGCTGGTGCTGGGAAGTTCTTCGCTCGCCTTCGCCGTCGTGAAATATGCGGGCGCCGCCTATCTCGCATGGCTGGGCGTGCTGGCGCTGCGCACCAAGCCGAAATCGGCCGCGGTCAACGCTGACGGCTCTGCGGAACCTGCACCCTCCGCGCGCGCGGCCTGGCTCACTGGCTTTCTAACCAACGCGCTCAACCCCAAGGTAACGCTCTTTTTTGCGGCGCTGTTTCTCACCGTGATTGATCCGCGCACCCCGAAATTTATCCAAGCCGGCTATGGGCTGTGGATGGCGCTGGCGACGATGGCGTGGTTTGTAACCGTGTCGGTGCTCTTCACCCGTGAGAACGTGCGCAGGGTTTTTTTGCGCCATGGCCATTGGATTGATCGAATGCTGGGGGTGGCATTTCTGGTCTTCGCGATCGCCTTGGCCATGGGAAGTTTCTGACTTCAAAACGTCGGTCCTCACCCCACATTAACTAAGAGATGTGAAAGTTAAAACTTTGTTAAAGTAACCAATTGACATTAAGTACTAGGTAGATACCCCTATTCACCATCAAGCAGAGTTAACCCACATACCTCCCGGCGGGCTCGTCCCGCTGGGATTTTTTTTGGGTAAAACCGAGAGGGTTACTCAAACGTAGACCGCACCGCCCAACAGTCTTTCGCCGGCATAAAGGGCGAAGATTTGGCCGCTCGCCAGCGCGCGTTGCGGCTCGCGGAAAATTACGCGGGCCGTGCCGCCGCCTTCGGGAATAAACTCCAGTGGCACGCGCGGGTCGCGATAGCGCACGCGCCCTTCCAGCGTGGAGGGGAGGGTGACCGGCGCGCCGGTCCAACTGAGTGCATGGACGCGCACCTCACGTTGAAAAAGCCCCGGCGCATCCGGATGATCGAAGGCGACGAGCAGGGCGTGGTCCGCGGCGCGTTTTCCGACGACGACATAGGCTTGGCCATCGGTGTTCGAAGGCACGCCGATGCCTTTGCGCTGGCCGAGCGTGTAGTAGTGGAGCCCGTGGTGGCGGCCGAGTTCGCGACCGTCGTTCGCGCGCAGAATCGGGCCGGGTGCCTCGGGCACGTAGGCGCGGAGAAAATCCGCCATCTTCACCTCGCCGATGAAGCAGATGCCCTGGCTGTCCTTTTTGTCTGCCGTGGCGAGGCCGGCCTCGCGCGCGAGGCGGCGCAGCTCGGGCTTCGCCAGATGGCCGATGGGAAAACGTGCGTCACGGAGCTGCTCCTGATTGAGCAACGCGAGAAAGTAGGACTGGTCCTTGTTTTTGTCCACGCCTTCGAGCAGCGCGGATGAGCCATCGGGGAGTTCCTCACGCCGCGCATAGTGCCCCGTGGCGACGGCGCCGAAGCCATGGTCCCTGGCCCACGCGCGCAGCACGCCGAATTTGATCTCGCGATTGCACATCACGTCGGGGTTGGGCGTGAGGCCCCGGGCGTATCCGTCGAGCAGGTATTGCACGATGCGTTCGCGATACTCCTGCATCAGGTTCACCACGCGAAACTCGATCCCGATCTGCTCCGCCACGCGGCCCGCGTCCTCGATGTCCTGCTGCCACGGGCAATGCCCGATCACATTGTCCTCGTTGATCCAGTTTTTCATGTAGGCGCCGACGAGCTCGTGCCCCTGCTGCTTGAGCAGCAAGGCGGCGACTGAGCTGTCAACTCCGCCGGAGAGGGCGACGAGGATTTTTTCGCGGGAGGCCACGGGAAACACGAACGACGTGGGCGCCGCGCCCTTTGTCAAACGAACGTCTGCGCTCCCGCGCCCGGCCGCCCGCGCCGGATTCCGCTTGAGCGCGGTTCGGCGTGCCAAATGCTTTGCGCTCCGCATGGCTGATCCCGCGTATCGCATCGTTCGTGCCTGGCTCGAATCGCTCACCACCGGCGTGGTCGAGCTCGATCGCGACTGGCAGCCGGCGCGCCCGCCGCAGTTTACGTTCGGCGCGCAGTGTCCCGCGCCCGGCGGGCTCGCGGCTGACACCGGCCTGATGGCCGCGACATCGTATCGCTATTTTGTGAACGCGGCGGGCGAGATCGTCTTTGCCCTCACGCCGGAGCACGGCACGGAGATCGATCCCGCGCGCGACACCATCTTCCTCGCCGGCGATTTCAACGGCTGGCAGGAGGCCGTCGGCAAGCCCGAGTGGCGCCTGCAGCCCGGCGAACTCGACGGCGAGCGCGTGCTGTTATGGTCGGGCGACGCGGCCCGTTTTTTCGACCCTCCCGGCCAGCGTTTCAAATTCGTGACGGGGGAAAACCGCTGGCTCGCGCTGCCCGCCGACGCGCCCAACGTCGTGCGCGACGAGAACGGCAATCCCAACCGCGTCATCGATCCGCAGCGCACCGGCCGCCACCTCTGGCGCTTCACCCTCGCCCAGCCGCACGACCTCTCCGAGACGTGGTCGGTCGCGTGGGCGAACCGGCCCGAAGCCGAGAACGTACCGATCATGCCGCGGAATTTTTTCTACGAGTTGAAAACCGAGTTGCCGCTCGGCGCGCTGGTGCGCGGCGCTGAAACCGTTTTCCGGCTCTTTGCCCCCCGCGCCCGCACCGTCACCCTTTTTTGCTGCGACGATCTCGCCGCGCAGGCCACCGCGCAAAATTTTGAGCTGAGCCGGAGAGCCGACGCGGATGGCGTGGCGGGCGTGTGGGAAATCGCCCTCGGGCGGAATCTTCACGGTTGGTTTTATTGGTATATCGTCGACGGCGTGCGCGAGGGTGCGGGCCGCTTCGATCCCACCATGCGCGTGCTCGATCCCTACGCGCTCGCCGCCGTGGACCGGCTCGGGCCGGGCATCGTGCTCGACCGCGCGTGGGTGGGGGAGGGTGACCGCGATTTCAAAACCCCCGCCTGGCACGATCTCATCATCGTCGAGGCGCACGTGCGCGACCTCGCCGCGAACGCCCCCGTGAAAGCCACGCCGCAGGAGCGCCTCGGTTTCACCGGCCTGCGGAAGTGGGTCGAGAGCCCCGAGTTTTATCTCCACCACCTTGGCGTAAACTGCGTCGAGCTGCAGCCCGTGCAGGAATTCGATAACGTGACCCCGGACCAGTATCACTGGGGTTACATGACGAATAACTTCCTCGCGCCCGACAGCAGCTACGCGCTCGCGCCCGCGCAAGCCTCGGGCGTGCACGAATTGCAGGCGCTCGTGCGCGCGTTTCACCGGCGCGGCCTCGCCGTGCTCCTCGATGTCGTTTTCAACCACGTCGGCGAGCCCGCCCACCTGATGTTCGTGGACCGCCTGTATTACTTCGAGCAGGACTCCGCCGGCAACCTCGCCAACTGGAGCGGCTGCGGCAACGACCTCCGCGCGCGCTCCGCCATGGCGAAGCGCCTCATCATCGACAGTTGCCTCCACCTCATCGACGCCTACGGCGTGGACGGCTTTCGCTTCGACCTCGCCGAGTTGATCGGCACCGAGGTGCTCCGCGACATCGAGGCGGCGCTCAAGCGCGCGAAGCCCGACGTGATCCTCATCGCCGAACCCTGGAGTTTTCGCGGCCACATCGCCGGCGCGCTCCGCGACACCGGCTGGGCGTCATGGAACGACGGTTACCGTGATTTCACCCGCGGCTACGTGCGTGGCAACGGCACTGCCGAGCGCCTCGAATATTTCCTGCGCGGTTCGCCGTGGTATTTTGCGAAATGGCCCGCGCAAACCGTCAACTACACGGAGTCGCACGACGACCGCGTGTGGGTCGATGTCATCACCGACAACCCCGGCTACGACGGCTTCGCGCCCACCGCCAACGACCGCCGCCGCACTCACCTCATGGCGGCCGTGCTCTTCATGTCGCTCGGCATTCCGATGCTCGCCGCCGGGCAGGATTTTCTCCGCTCGAAGCACGGCGAACAACACCTACCTCCGCGGCGATCTCAACGCCCTCGACTACCGCCGGCTCTACCGCTTCCTCGGCACGCACGCCTATTTCGCCGACTGGATCGCCTTCCGCCGCAGCGAACTCGGCCGCCTGCTCCGCCACTTCGCGCGGCCCGGCGAAGGCTTTTTCCAATTCTTCCGCGCCGGCGACTCGCCCGCCTCCGCCGCGCTCTACAACGCCGACCGCTCCCTCGGCCCCGCCCGCCTGCTCTTCGCCATCAACCCCACGCTGGGCGACATCACCCTTCCCCTGGGCGACGAAATCGCCTCCGCCGGCGGCTGGCGACAGCACGCCGACCACGAACGTTTTTACAGCGCCGCCTGGCAAGGCGCGCACGCTCCCGTGGAAGCGGAACTTTTCGTGCCGGCGCTCGGCTGTGGGCTGTGGGTGAGCGAAGGCTGAAGGCGGATCGACGCATCGAAGGACGAAGAGCGCGCGTTGTCCCCGCACGAGACTTGGGACGCCAGTCCAAGCGCTTTTCCACCCCGCCGTGATCGAGGCTCAATTGTGGCCCCCTTCTCCCTGCCGCCTGCGCGCGCCTGATTGCTCATCCCTTTGCTGGCGCGGTTTGAGCGCGAGCAAGCTGGCGGCCTCGGAGCCCGTGAGTGGCCAATGCCAATGGAAAAGCCGTGGCAATGCCTCGGTTACGGTTCAGGAATTCGAGGAAAGTGCGTTTGGCATCACCTTCGAAGAAATCGTGAACTCCTCCGCGTCGTTTGGATTCACGAATTCGACATCCGGGTTAACGAAAGTTGTTTCCGGGTTAGCAAAAGTTGTTTCCGGGTTCACGGATGTAGTTTCGGAGTTCACGAATGCGCAATCTGGGTTCACGAAAGTCTCGGCGGGGTTAACGAAAGTTGTTTCCGGGTTCACGAAAGTAGTTTCTCGGTTCGCAAACGTAGTTTCCGGGTTCACGAAAGTAGTTTCCGGGTTGGCCAAAGTTGTTTCGGGGTTCACGAATGCGACATTTGGGATCACGAAAGTGCCGGCGGGGTTCACCAACGGCCGATGTGGGTTCGCGAAGGCCGGGTTTCGGATTGTCCACCGGCGAGGCGGGCTCGGGCTTCGGCCGACTCCCCCGTCGGCCGCGAGCTCGCTGGCGCTCCGTCCTTGTAGGAGCGGGTTTACCCCGCGATCCCCGACTCCCCGCCGCGCCGGTTTCCGCCCCTTGATCGTTCCGCGTTAAACGTTAAAAGTTCCGCGTGGCCCGGGATCCGCCGCTCCCAGTGCATCCAGCGGCGACCGCACGCCCAGCCCCGGCTTCCTCGCCGCGCCGAAGCTTCCGGGCGTAGGCGGGTGCATCACGTGCGTGTAGATCTGCGTGGTCTCCACGCTCTCATGCCCGAGCAGCTCCTGCACCGTGCGAATATCGGTCCCGCTCTCCAGCAGATGCGTCGCGAAACTATGCCGCAGCAC
>JANYBX010000415.1 GCA_025360615.1 Opitutia bacterium | reverse complement strand
CTCTTCCACGATTCGTTCCATACGGGCCTGTAATGCCACTGGCATCACCATGTCTCCCAATTTGGTCTGGGGATGAAAAACGGCAAAGAGTTCGCTGAGCTCACCGCGAGCAGCAGCAAAAGGAATGGTCTCGCCGGCGCTTTGCTGAGGAACGATATGGTCTTTGGCTTTCTCGATCATGCGCCGGAGTTCGGCGGAGAATTCGGGATGACCTTTCCGGGCTTCACCAGCGGCTACCTGCATGGCGACCGACAGGAAACGACCTTGGTCACCTTCGCAGTGACTCTGAACGAGAGCGCGGATCTGTTCGGCTGAAGCCATAAGGCAGGTAAGCTTTGAAAGACAAAGAGGACTAGCGTTTATTGGGGCAAGGCAACGCCCAACTGATCGTAGGTCGCGGAGAAAATTAGAGGTGCGGTGTCTGTCGGCAGAATCGTCGCCAGCGTTACCTTGATCGAGTCACCGCGGAAGCGCGGGCCGAATCGGCGGTCTTGCTGGAAGACCTCGAGTCGCGTCGCGCCCGCCAGCGCCAAGGCGAGGAGCACGACGGCCAGCACGAAGCGCGGCTTCCGCACCTTCGACCAGATCCAATGCGCGTGCACGCCGAGGTGGACGCCGATCATCGCCATGAGCACCCAAGCGGAGACGGCATGGATGTCTTCCATCAGGCGATGGCGCGCGGACGGCGCCACGCCGAGCGCAGGCAGGAGATGCCGCGACGCCACCAGACCGGAGCCGATCGCGACAATCGCGACGACGCACTGCGCGATGTCCCACGCGCGGTTGAAGCGCACCTCGCCCGGCAACGTGCGCGCCGTGCGACGGAGCACGTCGACGATCCAGCGCCAGTTGAGCCACAGGTGGACGGCCAGCACGGGAACGACCACGACCCCGAGCACCTCGTGCAACGGGAGATCGGTCCCATGGCGCATCGCGGCCAGCACGAAGGCGAGGAAGAGCACGATATCCCAGCGGAATTTCCAGCCATCGGGTCGTGGTTTGGCGGGCGTTGGCGGCACGGCGACCAACCGAGCAAGCGGCCAACTCCGAGGCAAACGCGAAGGAGCGGCGGGAGGGAGGTATCGTGGTCGACTGATCGAAGATTCAGAAACAATCCGTGGGTCACGGAGAGCACGGAGCGCCGACCCGGAGTTCACCGAGACGGAGCATGAGCAGGTCTTCAAACCGGCTCATCGTTGGAGAGCGAGCTGACCTACGGTAACCGTTCGTTCTGGGTGAAGCCGAACCCGCCGTCGTTATGTTTTTCCAACCGCTGAGTCATCGCTCCGTGTCCTCTGTGATACCTGCCTTGGTCGACGGATCGAAGCCGCCGGAGCACTCGCCCCTTGTCACTCGTCGCGTGAGGCGTGTGATGGTGGCATGTCTCTTGGTGTCGTTGGACAACGTTGCATGAGTGAGCGGGAGCCCGAACTCGGGCTCGGGTTGGTCGCGAGCGTGGATCGCGCGGCGAAACGCATCGGGATCGACTTTCCCGCGACCGGGGAAAAGCGCCTCTACGCGCTCGGCACCCCGGTGCTCAAGCGCGTGCAATTTCGCGCGGGCGAGACCGTCACCATGCGCGATGGCGAGGCGCTCGTCATCGAACTCGTCGAGGAAACGGCCGGCGTGCTGCACTACGTGGGCGCGGGCGGCCGGCGCGTGCGCGAGGATGCGATCTCCGACGTGACGAGCGTGGGCCTGCCGCAGGAGCGGCTGCTGGCTGGGCAGGTCGATCCGGGCGAGGTGTTCGACCTGCGCTACCGGGCGTTGCAGGCGCAGGCGCGCTTCCGCCAATCCGACGTGCGCGGCTTTCTCGGCGGACGCCTCGAGCTGATCCCGCACCAGTTTTATCTTTTGGCGGAAATCTCCTCGCGCCAGATCCCGCGCGTCCTGCTGGCCGACGAGGTGGGCCTCGGCAAAACCATCGAGGCGTGTCTCATCCTGCAACGCCTGCTCGCCGTCGGCCAGGCGCGGCGCGTGCTCATCCTCGTGCCCGAGTCGCTCACGCACCAGTGGTTCGTGGAACTCCTGCGGCGGTTCAACCTCTGGTTCAGCATCTACGACGAAGGCCGCTGCGTCGCTTGCGAGCAAAGCGATCCCGGGAAAAACCCGTTTCTCGCCACGCAACTCGCCTTGTGCAGCGGGTCGTTTCTCGCGGGCAGCGCGCAGCGGCGCGACGAGGCACTCGCGGCCGGCTGGGATATCGTCGTCGTCGATGAAGCGCATCATCTCGCGTGGACGCCCGAAATCGTCAGCCCCGAATACGCGCTCGTCGAGCATCTCGCGCAGCGTTGTCCCGGCCTGCTCTTGCTGACCGCCACGCCGACGCAGCTCGGCATGGTCGGCCACTTCGCGCGCCTCCGCCTGCTCGATCCGCATCGCTATGCGGACTACGATCAGTTCCTCGCGGAAACCGAGCGCTTCGGGGCGGTGGCGGGCGTCGCAGAGAAAATCATCGAGCAGAAACCGCTCGCGCCGAAAGACCACGCGACGCTCAAGAAGATCTTCAACCGCGATCCCGAGCGACTGGCGCAGCACCTCGACGGGCTCGGGCAGGGCCGGGCGGGGGCGCGCGAGGCGTTGCTCAAGACGCTCCTCGACCAGCACGGCACGGGCCGCGTGGTGTTTCGCAACACCCGCGCCGCGATGACGGGCTTTCCCGCGCGAAAATTTTGCCCCGCGCCGCTCGATGCAAATAACAACCTCACGCAGCTCGCCCGCATCGCCCGCGAACTCCACGCCGAGGAAACCGGCGCCGACGCCGCTCTACGCTACTCGTTCAAGGAGGATCCGCGCATCGACTGGCTGATCGCGTTTCTCGTGCAGCATCGCCCGGAAAAAGTCCTGCTGATCTGCAAATCCCAGCGCAAGGTCGTCGCCATCGAGGCCGCGTTGCAGGAGCGGATCGCCGTAAAAGTGGGTTTGTTTCACGAAGGCCTGGCCCTCGTGCAGCGCGACCGGAATGCCGCGTGGTTCGCCGAGCCCGAGGGCGCGCAGCTCCTCATCTGCTCCGAAATCGGCAGCGAGGGGCGCAACTTCCAGTTCGCCCACCACCTCGTGCTGTTCGATCTGCCGCTCAACCCCGGCCTCCTCGAACAACGCATCGGCCGCCTCGATCGCATCGGCCAGACGCAGACCATCCGGATTCACGTGCCCTATGTCGCGGGCAGTGCCGAGGAGTGCGTCGTCGATTGGTATCACCGCGGGCTGGACGCCTTCGAAACCTCGCTGCACGGCGGCAACGACTATCAGGACAAATTCAAGGAGCGGCTGCTCAAGCTCGCGCTCGCCTACGGCCAGAGCGGCCCGGCTGACCGCCAGCAGCTCGACCAATTCACGGAGGAGACCATCGCGTTTCGAAAAATCCTCTCGTTGAAAATGAAACAGGGCCGCGACCGCCTGCTCGAGCTCAACTCGTTCAACCGCGAGATCGCCGAGCGCGTGATCGCCCGCGTGCGCGCGGTGGATGCCGATCCGCTCCTGCGGAATTTCCTGATCGAGCTGCTCGATCATTTCGGCGTGCGCCTCAAGGAGCACGAGGAAGGCGATGTGTTTCTCGATCCGAGCCACGCCTACATTGAGGGGTTTCCATCGATTCCAGCCGATGGGATGCTCGCGACCTTCAGCCGCCAGCGCGCGATCATCCGGGAGGACATCCGCTTCATTTCGCCCGACCACGCGCTCGTGCAGGACGCCATCGATCTCCTGGTCGACTCGAAATCCGGCACGACGGCGTTCGGCGTGATCGAAGCCGATGCGCCCAATCTCCTCATCGAGGCGATCTTCCTGCTCGAGACGGTGGCCGACTCGCGCTGGCACGTGGACCAGTTTCTCGCGCCGACGCCGGTGCGGGTCGTCATCGATCTCCGCGGTCGCGATCTCACGGCCGAGCGCGAGGCGAAGTCCCTCGCGGCCGATTTTGAGGATAGCGAGATCCACCGCTTCCTCGAGCGGCCGGGCTTCGATGCTGCGCTGCTGCAAACCCTGCTCGCGTCGGCGACGGAGCGAGCCGACGAACGATCGCGCGTGTTGAAATCGGCCGCCCAGACCAAGGCCACCGCCTCGCTGACCGCCGATCTCCAGCGCCTGGTCGATCTCCGCAAACTCAACGATCACGTGCGCCCCGGGGAAATCGCGCTCGCGGAGGAGCAGCTCCAGCGCACCCGCACCGCGATCGAGCAGGCGCGGCTCCGGCTTGATTCCATCCGCCTCGTGGTTGAAGGACCGCGCGGCGCGGAGGGTGCGGCGCGCGGGCGCGGCCGGTGAACGGGCTTCGGCGGTGCTATTTGTTTCCCGCTTGGAACGTGAAGACCTGCTCGGCGTGGACCAGCGCCGGCTGCCCGTGGGCTTGCGGGGGCTCGAACCGCCACTGCGCCACGGCGGCGACGGCGGAAGCGCCGAGGAAACGGTGATCGGTGGCGATCACGACGGGGATCCGCGGCTGCCCGGTCTCATCGATGAAAAATTCCACGGTGGCGGAGCCGGCGATGCCGCGATCCGACCAATCCTTGGGATAGACGGGGGGCACGACATGCGTGGGCGCCGGAATGCGGTCCAGCCGTTTCAACGTCTCCGCTTGGTAGGCGAACGGGTC
Source organism: Opitutia bacterium (assembly GCA_025360615.1). Classification (GTDB taxonomy): domain Bacteria; phylum Verrucomicrobiota; class Verrucomicrobiia; order Opitutales; family Opitutaceae; genus Tous-C4FEB. The sequence continues at coordinate 48,001 of JANYBX010000415.1, read as the reverse complement.
GGCGCTGCCCCGCGGTTCCTCGTTCGGCGCGGGTGAAAGTTTCTCGATGGCGATCGGGCCGTTGAATTCAAAAATGAAGCTGATGTCGCCGACCCCGCCGACCGGCTCGCCCTTCACGCGCTCCGGCTCGAATCGCCACTGCTTCACCACGCGCAACGCTTCCTCGCCGAACTCGCGGCGCGAAGCGGAGACGAGCAGCGCATCGTTGAGCCCGCCATTGGCCGCGATGCTGACGCGGACCCGCGCTTCGCCGTGTGCGATCCCGGCGCGCATCAGACGCAGTGGATAATTGGCGGCGACGGCTTGGTGGATTTTCCACGGGGTGTCGCCGTTCCTCGCCTCCGCCGCATCGGCGGCGCGGGCGGGAGCAAGCAGGGCGCAGGCGAGGGCCACGAGGTTGGCGGGGCGGGGGAATATTTTCATGGTGAGCGCGGGTTGCCCGGCATAACCCCGCCGGGAGGCAAAGTCCTTCAACGCGGAGGGAAAAAGCGTGGGATTTTGAACGGCTGGATGCATTTTTAAGTGGCATCCCTATTTGTGGGGAGATGTCGGATTTCCGTTTGACTAGGGGTTGCTCCAAAGAAACTCGTGTTCGGCTCCCCTCGGCTCTGCCCCAACCGGTCATCAACCCCTTTTGTCCGGTTTTGCGCGTGCGCGTTATTGGCGCGATCCAGCACATGTCTCAGTTTCCACGCACGTCCCTCCTGCTTGGTATGAGTGGCGTCGCCGTCGTCGGTGCGCTGCTGATGGGGCGTCGCACGCATTCGGTGCCAGCGGCGGAGTCGCCGAGGAGCAGAGGATCTGTTGGATTCCGCTCTCTTGGAGCCGCCCATGCGGCGCGCGAAAATCTTTCGGCGCTGCCACCGGCCGACCTGCGGGCGGAGACGCTGCACGATTGGGTCGCGTCGGAACCCGCAGCCGCCTGGCAATGGGCCGTCGCCCGTGCACCGGATGACGAAGCCACCTGGCAACGCGTGCTCGGCTGGCTCGCGCAAAAAGACCCCGTGCTCGCCTCCGGCTACGCGGCGCAACGCGCGCGCGACCGCCCCGAACACGCGCAGCCCGCCTATGCGGCCGTGCTCGATACGCTCGCGCAGGATGGGAACTACGCGGGCGCCAAACGCGTGCTGGAGCAGCTCGCGGACAGTGAACTGAAAAACCACCTCGTCACCAATCTCGCGCTGCAATGGGGCCGCGATGACTCGCTCGCGGCGGCGGAATGGCTGCTCGGCCTCTCCGGCAATCTCGACCGCCCGGCCGCGTTTGCGCAGCTCGGGCGTGCGTGGGCGGAGGCTCAACCGCAGGAAGCGGCGGAGATTTTGTTTCGCCTGCCGGCGGGTGAGCTGCGCCGGCGTTCGCTCGACGAGGCGCTGGCGGTATGGATCAGCCGGGCGCCGGTGGCGGCGAGCACGTGGCTCGCCCAGCTCGAGCCATCCCGATCTCGATTTGGCGGCGGGCCGGATCGCTCGCATCCCCGCGCTCGTGCGGACACACGTCGAGGTGGCGTTGGGCTGGGCCGAGCGCGTCGTCGATGCCAACGAGCGTGTCCGGGCTCTGGGGTCCATCGTCGTCCTGTGGGCCGATGCCGATCGCGCGGCCGCCATTCGCTATGTGCAAAACTCTCCCACGCTCACGCCCGCGCAGCGCGCGACGCTCTTGGAGGACGTCGGGTCAGAGCGCGGGCCCCTCTGATTTTTTGTTCAACCCCCAACTCCCTGCCATCCTCTCCATGAAAATTTATTCCTGCCTGCTCCGACTCGGCGGCGTTCTCCTCGCGAGCCTGCTCCCCGCCTCCGCCGCCGTCACGCTGACCGCGAACACCAGTGCGCGCACCGCCACGATCTCGAACGCGTTTCTCACCGCCACGTTTAACAGCGCCGGCAAAGTCACGGCGCTGACCTACAATGGTGCCAACATCATCAACGGGCGCGCCGGGTTCTACATGTCGAATACCGCGACGGCGTGGAGCCCGACCGGCCTCACCGTCGTCACGAACACCTCTACGATGGCCGACATCGCCTACACGAGCGCGATGGGCGAACACCACTATGTCGTGCGCGACGGCGTGAGTGGCATCTACTCGTATTTTATTTCGGGCAACATGGGCGGGGCGGTGGGGGAATTTCGCACCGTTTACCGCGTCGATCCGGCGGTGTTTCCGAACACCTTTAACATGCGCCGCTCGGGCGCGATGCCCACGCTGGCGCAAATCGACGCCGCCACTGTGCTGCAGGATTCCACCTACCAGCTCACCAATGGCACGATCTACACGAAATACGACTGGGCCGACTACGTGCTCGGCGACCGCGTGCATGGCGTTTTCGGCAGCGGCTTCGGCCTGTGGGTGCTCCCCGTCAGTCCCGAGGCCTACAACGGCGGGCCGATGAAGCAGGAACTCACCGTCCACGTGGAGAGCAACAGCGGCGACAGCACGGTCTTGAATATGCTCTCGGCCAGCCATTTTTCCGCGCCGGCGGTGACGGTGCCGAGCGGAAAAATCTTCGGCCCGTGGCTCGTGTATCTCAACAACGGCAGCAGCGCCGATGCACTCGCCCGCGCCACCACTGAGGAAGCGGCGTGGCCCTACACGTGGCTGGCCAACTCCACCTATCCGCTCACGCGCGCGACGGTCACGGGCAAGCTCCAGATCGCCGACGGGCGCTCGACGAACGGCGCGCGCGTCGTGCTGGCTGAGGCGGGCGGCGATCTCTACGCGGTCGGCACGGCGTATTGGTTCACCGCGCTCTGCGATTCCGCGGGTAACTTCAGCATCCAGAAAGTGCGGCCCGGCACCTACAGCCTTTACGCGTATTCGACGCAGGGTGACGTCACCGCGCAGTTCGAGAAGACCAACGTCGTCGTGAGCGGTTCGGCCACCAACGTCGGCACGCTCACCTGGACGCCGCCGAATTATCCGAACAAGCTCTGGACGATCGGCACCGCGGACCGCAAGGCGGGCGAGTTCAAGCTGGGCAACCAACTGCGTTCCTACGCGCTCTACCAGCAGGTGCCGGCCAGTCTCACCTATACGATCGGCACGAGCACGCCGGCCAACAACTGGTATTTCGTGCAGACCGGCGTCGGCCAGTGGACGGTGAATTTCAACTTGAGTCAGACCTACACGGGCAACGCGCACCTCACCGTCGCCGTGGCGGCCTGTGCGAAAACCCCGACGGTCAATGTCGAGGTGAACGGCACGCAGGTCGGCACGCTCAGCTATCCGAACGACGGCACCGTCTATCGCAGCGCCAACCAGAGCGGGTACTACCGGCTCGCGCAGTTCGATTTCGCCTCGTCGCTCCTGCACACCGGCGCGAACTCCGTGGTGTTCGACATGACCGCGTGCGCCGGTTCACCGTCGCCCGGCGGCATCGAATACGACCTCGTCAAACTTGAGGCCGACAGCGCGACCGACCCCGCGATTCTTCAGGCCGAATCCGCCGTGCTCGGCGGCGGCGCGGCGTTAGAAAACACAAATGCTGGATTCAACGGCACCGGCTACGTGAACTTCCCGACCACCGGCGGCTTGGCGACCTTCAACAGCGTGAACGGCGGCGCGGGCGGCGCGAAGACCCTGACGTTCCGTTTCGCGAACGGGAGCGCGGCTGCTCGCACCGGCGCCGTCGTCATCAACGGCTCCTCGCAGCCGATCACGTTTGGCACCACCGGCGCGTGGACGACGTGGAGCAACGCGACGGTCACCACCACCTTGACCAGCGGTGCGACGAACACGATCCAGCTCCAGTCGAACGGCCAGGACTTGGGGAACATCGACCAGCTCACGGTGCAGTAAACACGGAGCCCCCTCGCCATGAAATTCACCGCACTCTCATCCATTGCCGCCGCGCTGCTCGCGGGTCTGCCGCTCGCGCGCGCCCAGTCCGTCTCCAGCCCCGACAACAATATCCAAGTCAACGTTTCGGTCATCAGCGGTCGCCTCACCTACTCGGTGAACTACAAAGGCAGTCCCGCGATCGAGGCATCGCCGCTCGGCACGACCGTAAACAGCGTCGATCTCGGGCAAGGCGTCACCGTCGGGACGACCACCACCTACAGCGCGAACACGTCCTTCCCGTGGCGTGGCACGCATGCGACCGCCATCAACCACTACAACGGCCGCCGCTACCCGGTGACCCACTCCGGCGGCACGACCTACACGTTCGACGTGCGTGTGTTCGACGATGGCGTGGCGTTCTCGTATCTGATCGCCGGCTCGGGTTCGCGCACGATCAACGGCGAGGCGACCGCTTTCACGATTCCGACGGGGAGCACGGTCTGGTATCAGCCTGCGTTCGACAAATACGAGGGCAGCTACAGCACGAAGGATATTTCCACCGTTGCCGTGGGCGCGGTCTCCGGTCCGCCGATGACGATCAAGCTCCCCGGCAGCCTCGGCTACGCGGCGATCACCGAAGGGGCGCTCGTGAACTACAGCGGGATGCACCTTCAGTGCAGCATCGCGCGCACCTTCAAGGCCGTGCTCGCCGACGCATCATTCACGCTCTCTGGCGCGATTCAGACGCCCTGGCGCGTCATCATGATCGGCGATCTCGACGCGCTCGTGAATTGCGACATCCCGGCCTGCGTGGCGGCCGCGCCCGACCCCGCACTGTTCCCGAACGGCATCGCCACCTCGTGGATCAAGTCTGGTCGCTCCACCTGGTCGTGGCTGAACGCGACGCGTAGCATCACCCTCGCGAACATGAAAACCTACTCCAGCCGCGCCAGCCAGCTCGGCCTCGAAAACAACATCGTTGACGACGGCTGGAAGGATTGGAGCAACAAGTTCACCCAGCTCGCCGACCTGTGCTCGTTCGCCAACGCGCTCAATCCCGCGGTGCAGACGTGGGTCTGGACCAACTACAGCGACATCACCAACCAGGCGACGCGCCGCACGTTTTTCTCCGACTGCAAAAACGCCGGCGTCGTCGGCATCAAGATCGACTTCATGGACGCGGAGACGAAGGCCCGCGTCGATTTCGAGCAGGCCGCGCTGCGCGACGCCGTGGATTTCCAGCTCATGATTAATTTCCACGGCGTCGGCAAACCCACCGGCGAAGCGCGCACCTTTCCGAACGAGATGACGCGGGAAGCCGTGCGCGGAAAAGAAGGCCGCCCCGGCGCGGGCCACAGCGTGATGATCCCCTTCACGCGCGGGCTCGCCGGCTCGACGGACTACACGCCGATGGATCTCGACGGCACCTGGCAAAACCACGGCACCGTCGCCAACGAAATCGCCAGCGCCATCTGCATCACCTCCGCGCTCCTCGTCTTCTCGGAAGACCCGACGACAATGGTGAACCATCCCTTCGCGAGCCTCGTCCGCAACATCGCCGCAACATGGGACGAAACCGTCGTGCTCCCGCAAAGCAGCATCGGCCAGGTCGCGAGTCTCGCCCGGCGCAAAGGGACGAAGTGGTTCGTCGGCGTGATGAACAACGCCACGGCCCGCACGGTGACACTCGACTTTTCTTTTCTACCGGCGGGCAAAACCTACACGGCAAAAATGATCAACGATAGCTCGACCTCCTTCCAGCAAAGCACCGTCACCTCGGCCAGCTCGCTCTCCGTCAGTCTCGCGGCGAACGGAGGATTCGTGGCCGAGCTCACCGAAGTCGTCACCGGCGGCGGCGTCACCTACCAGGCCGAATCGGCGGCGCTCGGCGGCGGCTGCGCCTTGGAAAGCACGAACACCGGCTTCAACGGGTCGGGTTACGTGAACTTCCCGACCACCGGCGGCACGCTCACTTTCAACAGCGTGACGGGCGGCACGGGCGGGTCGAAGACCATCGCGTTCCGCGTGGCCAACGGCAGCACCGCGGCGCGCACGGGTGCCCTCGTCATCAACGGCTCCTCGCAGCCCATCACGTTCGCCTCCACTGGCGCATGGACGACGTGGGTCGACACCTCGGTCACCGTCAATTTGAACAGCGGCACCGGCAACACGATCCAGCTCCAATCCACCGGCCTGGATCTCGCCAACATCGATCAGCTTCAGGTGCCGTAAGGGGGTTGTTTAATCCAAAATCTTTTCCGCTGCGGCCAGAGTGTCGCAGGTGACGATCTTCACTTTGTCCCGGTAATGGACGAGCGAGAGGATCTTCAGGCCGATGTCTTTTTTTGGATCGGGAACCACGCGCACCACCATGCCCACGCCATGGGCTTGGCAGAGGTCCATGATTTTCGCGATCTGCGGCCCGCAATCGAGATCCATGGCGACCAGTTCACTCAGATCCGCCAGCACGGTGAAGCCCGCCCGGAGTTGTGGCAGGAGGGCTTCGATTTGCTGCACACCTGCCGTCATGTCGGCGGCGGTGACGTTTCCCGAGTAGCGCGAATGCACGAGATTGCGCGTGGCATCAACTTTCACTTCGAACGCGGCTTTCGATTTCACAAAAAAGGGGGGCGAGGGAATTTCCCCGCGGCTCACCCAGTGCGGCAGGGGCGTGCCGGCTCGTCAATGGCGCGGCGCGGCGCGATCAATCTTGCCGTGCCGGTGGCGAGAAGAACGCTGGCGGGCGGTGCGGTGCCCCCGCCCAGTTCGATGAACTCCCCACCTCCCGCGCCCGACATGAACGACCACCCGGCTTTGGCGACGCGGGCCGCGCCCGGACGGGAGGTGCATTGCGCGGACGCGATCCCGTGGATGCAGGCGCGCGGCCGGATCGCAGGCGCGTGTGCGGTGACGTCGTTGCCCGATGTCTCCGAAGTCGGCCTCACGCTGCCCGTGTGGCGCGCGTGGTTTCTCGACGCCGTGCGCCTCGTCGTCGAAGCCGTGCCGGACGAGAGTGCGGCGCTTTTCTTCCAGTCGGATATCAAGCGCGACGGCCGCTGGATCGACAAGGGGGCGCTCGTGATCCGCGCGGCGGAGGACGCGGGCGCGCACGTGCTTTTTCACAAGATCGTCTGTCGCCGGCCCCCCGGCCTGCTGACGATGGGCCGGCCCGGCTACACGCACCTCATCGCGGTCTCGCGCGCGATGAAATGCCCGGACGCACTGCCGATTCCCGACATCGTCGCGGATGCCGGTCGCCAGCCGTGGGTGCGCGCCATGGGCGTGCGCGCGGCGGCCCACGCGGTGCGGTTTGCGCTCGACCACGCGCGGGCAAGGACGGTCTTCGATCCGTTCTGCGGCGTGGGCACGGTACTCGCCGTCGCCAACGCCCTCGGGGTGGACGCGCTCGGCGTCGAAAAATCGCGGAAGCGCTGCGAGCAATCGCGCCTGCTCGCGGTCGCCCCGGGCGAACTTTGAGCGCCGGGGTGAAGGGATTTTCCGCTGCGGGGTGTTAACAGAAGGTGCAGCCATCACCGTTGCCCATGCGTGCTTTTCTCGGAATCGCTTTCGCCGTCGCGCTCCCATTTTCCGCGAGCGACCGCGCGGAACTTTTTGGACGCGTGCTCGACCCGGTCGCGTGCGAGGCCGAGCCGTCGCAGCGCTACGCGCTCTACGTGCCTTCGAGTTACACGAGCGGGAAAAAGTGGCCGGTGATTTTCTGCTTCGACGCGAGCGCGCGTGGCCGGATGCCGGTCGAGCGGTTGCAGGCGGCCGCCGAGAAATACGGCTACCTCGTCGCGGGCTCGCTCAACTCGCGCAACGGGCCCTACGCGGAGAACGCCGTGGCGGTGCAGGCGATGATGAAGGATGTCAGCTCGCATTTTTCCGTCGATGCCCGGCGGGTTTACACGACCGGCGTATCGGGCGGTGCGCGGCTGGCGACAGCGATCGCGCTGTCGGGGGTGGCGAAGGGCGTGATCGCGTGCGCCGCCGGATTTCCCGTGCTGCCGGAGGGGATCCCGCTACCGATCGCGTTTGTTTTCTTCGGCACCACCGGCACCGAGGATTTCAACCATGGGGAAATGCGCCGGCTCGACGGCGAACTGGAGGAGCGCAAGGCCGTGCATCGAATCGTCGTTTTCAACGGCGGCCACGAGTGGGCCCCGGCGGCGCTGTTCACGGAAGCGGTCGAGTGGCTGGAATTGCAGGCGATGCGCGCCGGCACGCGACCGAGGGACGACGAGTTTGTGCGCGCGCAATTCCACGCGCGGCTGGCGGCGGTGCCGGCGCCGCCGGGATTGGAGCGATGGAGGGCGCTGAAGTCGCTCATCGCCGATTTCGAGAGCCTCGCGGACACGGCTCAGTGGGCGAAAAACGCGCAGGAACTCGGCGCGTCGCGCGAGGTGAAGGCCGAATTGAAGGCGGAGCGGGCGCTCTTCGCTCGCGAGGAAGAGCTGTTGAGCGACCTGGGCAACGCCGCGCTGGAGAGCACGGCGCGAAAACAAAAACGCGCGGCGGAGCTGCGGGCGAAAGCGGATGGGCCCGGGGATTCCCCCGAGCGCCGCATGGTGCGCCGCGTGATCGCGAGTTTTTCCTCGATGACGCGGGAGACCTTGAAGGGGTTGTTCGACCAGGAAAATTATGACCAGGCCGCCGGGTTTATGGAAATGGCCGCCGCGCTGCGGCCGGACCAAAAAGGAAACTGGTTCGACCTTGCGCGCGCTCGGGCCCTGAACGGCGAGAGGTCGCGCGCGCTCGACGCTCTGGAGCAGGCCATCGTGGCGGGATTCGGCGACACCGCGCGGGTCGAGACGGAGCCCGCTTTCGCGAAGCTGCGCGCCACCGCGCGGTTTCAAGCCGTGCTCGGGAAGCTTCGTGCCCCTGCGCCCGAAACCGCGACGCTCCTGCCGCCGATGCGGGTGTCGGCGGCGCTCGCGAGCGTGGAGCTGCGGCTCTTTTATTTGCCGAATGCGGGCGGTGGCGTCTCCACGCTTTCGTTCCTCGCGGTCGAAACCGTCCGGGCCAACACGCGGGCCGCCCAAGCGGGGCTCAGGGAGGGCATGGAACTCGTGGCGATTCAGAACGTGCGCATCCGCGGCTTGAGCGAGGAGGATTTGGAGAAACTGATGGCGCTGCCGGTCAGGAACGAAATCGGGCTGATCGTGCGCGAGGCGCATGGCGATACGGAGCAGGCACTGCGCATTCCCCTGCGAAAATAGCCGCCCGCGCTCCGCCCTACCGTTAGAATGAAGCGACGCTCCGGCCGGCGGGCGGCTTGACGCAGAAATGCCGGCCATGAATCGTGCGCCCGTGATGCCCCTCCCCGTTTTTGTCCGCGCGTGCTGCCTGGCCAGTGCGGTATTGGTGGCGACGACTTCGGGCTGCCGCCGCAGTGAAGTCGCCGTGGCCGCCGCTGCATCCGCCCCGGCGCCATCGGTGTTCCACGCCGATTATGTCCGCCCCGCGCCCGTCGGCGCGCCGGTCGAGGGCCGGCCGTGGATCGCGCAGGTCACCACCGTCGATCTGGACGGCGACGGACTCGTGGACATCCTCGCGTGCGAAGCGCAGAAAAACCAGATCGTGTGGCTGCGGCAGACCGCGCGGGGAAAATTCGAGGAACAGATTCTCGCCGCCGACATCGCCGGCCCCGTCCATGTCGAGGCGGTGGACATCGACGGCGACGGCGATCTCGACCTGCTCGTCGCGAGCATGGGCCAGGTTTTCCCCACCAACGAAAAGCTCGGCTCCGTCATCATCCTCGAAAACGACGGGCACCAGCATTTCACGAAGCACATCATCGCCGACCATGTCGCGCGCGTGACGGACGTGCGGGCGGGAGATTTCAACCGCGACGGAAAACCCGATCTCGCGGTCGCGCTCTTCGGCTACGATCAGGGCGAGATTCGCTGGATGGAAAACCTCGGGGACTGGCAGTTTCGCAGCCACAACCTCCTCAACCTCTCGGGCGCGATCAACGTCCTCATCGCCGACTTCAACGGCGATGGCGCGCCCGACATCGCCGCCGTCGTCGCGCAGCAATGGGAGGAAATTCATCTCTTCCAGAACGACGGCTCCGGCAACTTCACCGACAAGGTGATCTACGGCTCCACGAATGAGGATTTTGGCAGCAGCGGCATCAGCCTGTGCGACCTGAATCGCGACGGCCGGCCCGACATTCTCTACACGAACGGCGATGGCTTCGACTACGCCGAGCCCGGTGCGCGACCGTGGCACGGCGTGCAGTGGCTGGAGAATCTCGGCCACGGTTTTTTCAAATACCATCGCATCGGCAATCTGCCCGGCGCCTACAGCCCGGTCGGCGTCGATCTCGATGGCGACGGCGCGATCGACGTGGTCGCGGTGAGCGGTTTCAACGACTGGAAAAATCCGCAGTCGGCCTCGCTCATGGTGTTTCAGAACGACGGTCGGATGAACTTCTCGCCGCACCTCCTCGCGCACGCGCCGACGCACCTGATGACGCTCGCGGCCGGCGATCTCGACGGCTCGGGCCGGCCCGTGCTCATCACCGGCGGCTTTCACGCCTACGGCCCGTGGGACCGCATGAGCCGCGTGAGCGTGTGGCGTCGAGCCGCCGCCGCACCTGACACCGGAAAAAAATGAAACGCGTCCGCCCGTCCTTGGTGTTTGCACTGGTCGGCGTCGTGCTCGGCGCGCTCGTGTTCATTGTTCAGGCGCGATGGCGGGCGGAGCAGGCGCGCGCGGCATGGTTCGCCGCGCGACCGGCGCGGCCCGATCTGGCCGCGTGGCCGGAACCGTTTCGCGGGCGCGTCGCCGCCGCGGAAGCGCGCGTGGACCGCGATCCGGTGGCGCTCGGCGAACTCGCGCGGCTCTACCACGCGAACGGGTTCTTGGCCGAAGCCGAGCACGCCTACCGCGCGTTGCTCGCCCTCGATCCCGATGAGCCGCGCTGGCCGCACTTGCTCGCCGCGCTGCTCGCCAGCTACGGCCGCCTCGACGAGGCGCTGCCGCAGTTGAGGAAAACCGTGGAACTCGCGCCCGGTTATTCGCCCGCCCGCCTGCATTTGGCCGATGCGCTCGTGAAGCTCAACCAGCCCGATGAAGCGGTCGCCGCGTATCGCGCCCTGCTGGCGATCACGCCGAGAAATCCCCACGCGCAACTCGGGCTCGCTCGCCTCGCGCTCGGCGCGGGCCACCTGGCTGACGCGCGCGAGGCACTGCAAAAGGCCATCGCGACGGACGAAAAATTTTCCGCCGCGCACAGCCTGCTCGCGACCGTGGAGGAGCGTCTCGGCCATGAGGAGGCCGCGAAGGCCGAGCGCGCGAGCGCGACGGCGGGCGGGCGTTTCCGCGAGGCGCCCGATCCGTGGACGGATGCGCTCAACGGGTTTTGTTACGATGTTTACCGGCTGCAGGTCATCGCCGCCGGCAGCACCGCGAGTCGGCGGTGGCGCGAGGCGCTGCCGCCACTTGAGCGGGCGCTGTCACTCGCGCCGGACAACGCCGGCACGCACCGCCAGCTCGGCAAAGTGTTCCTCGGCCTGGGCGAATTTCCACGGGCGCGCGAGCTGCTCGAGCGGGCCGTGGCGCTCGAACCGCGCAACCCGGCCGCTTATCTCGACCTGATCAGCGTCTACCGCGCGGCGAACGATCTGCCCGCCGGTTTGCGCAGTTTGGAAAGCGGGCTGGCGCTTTGTCCTGAGGATGCGGGCCTGCACTACGAGTATGCGCTCGCGCTCCTCGCGACGCGGCGCCCCGAGGAAGCCGTGCCGCACCTCGAAGCGGCGCGCCGGCTCAGCCCGGAAAAGCCGCTCGCCGCGCGCGATCTGGTCTCGACGTATTTTCGCCTGAACCGCGAACGCGAGGCGGCCGCGGTGCTGGAGGAATCGCTCGCGCAGCAGCCGGAGTTTCCGCCCTTTCTCGTGATGGCGGCGCGCTACCGGATCATGAAGGGCGATGCGACCGGAGCCGCTTCGCTGATCGTGCGGGCGCGCGCGGCGGGAGCCGTGCCGGGCGATCTGGCGGGACTGGCGGGGGATTTTCAGCGCCACTTCGGCCGGCCGGCGCCGTGATTTTTGAGGTGTGCCCGCAGCGCGGGCGGTGCGATTCACAACGGCCGGCGGACGCGTGACCATCCGCGCGCGGTTCCCGGCGTCGTTCCGACTTATTCCGCCGGCGTGAGGCGGACGATGCGTTGGGGCAGGAGCACGTAGAGGGCGCCGTCGGGGCCGGTGATCACGTGGCGAATGCGGCCGAGATTTTTGAAGAGAACTTCGTCGGCGAGGACCTTGTCGTCCTTGATTTCCAAGCGGTGCAGCTCTTGTGCGGCGAGCGAAGCGACGAAGAGATGGTTTTTCCACTGGGGAAACAAATCGCCGGTGTAGAAGTTCGCACCGCAGGGCGCGATCGAGGGCACCCAGTATTTGATCGGCTGCTCCATGCCTTCCTTCGCGGTGATGTCCGTGATCGGCGTGCCGTCGTAGTCCATTCCGTAGGTGATGATCGGCCAGCCGTAGTTGCGGCCGGGGCGGATGAGGTTGATCTCATCGCCGCCGCGCGGGCCGTGCTCGGCATCGTAGAGCACGCCGGTGACGGGATGCACGGCGAGGCCTTGCGGGTTGCGGTGGCCGTAGCTCCAAATCGTGCGGTCGGCCTGGGCGTCCTTGGCGAAGGGATTGTCGTCGGGGATGCGACCATCGTCGAAGAGCCGGTGAATTTTCCCCATCGGCACCGCGAGATTCTGCGCGTTCTCCATGGTGCCGCGTTCGCCGATGGAAAAATAAAGATAACCGGCGCGGTCAAAGGCGATGCGGCCACCGAAATGGGGGCCACCCGCAGGCGGGTAAACGGCGACCGGTGCCTCGAAGATGGTCTGCTGGTCCGTCCACGCGCCATCGGTGAGTTTGCCGCGGATGATGCGGGTGAGACTCACGGCCTTGCCGGCGGCGTTTTTCTGCGGATGGCTGTAGGCGAGGTAGAGCCAGCCGTTGTGGGCATAGTCGGGATGGGGCACGACATCGTAGAGGCCGGCCTGGCTCTCGCTATCCACGGCGGGAATGCCGCTGACGGGCGTCGTGGCGAGTTTGCCATGATCGATTACGAGGAGCTGGCCGCGTTTCTCGGTCACGAGGGCGCGTCCATCGGGGAGAAACGCGAGCGACCACGGATCGTTGAGACCGTCGACCCAGGTGTTGAGCTGGTAGCCGTGGAGCTGGCTTTTGACGGTGATCGCATCGACGGGTTTGGTGATTTCCTCCTGCGCCTGCCGAGCCTTGGCGCGCTGCTCGCGAATGAGGATGACCATCGAGCGAATGTCTTTTTCCGTGAGCGCGGCGGACCACGCGGGCATGCCTTTTTCCGGGTAACCCTGGCGGATGCTGCGCGCGAGGCTCTCATCGTCGCCGCCGTGCGCCCACACCTCGTCGAGCATCGACGGGGCCTGGGCGCCTTCCATTTTCGCACCGTGGCAATTCGCGCAAAGCTGCGCGTAGGTTTCGGCGAGTTTACCAGCGCGCTGGACTTGGGCGTGGAGCGTGACGCTCGGGACCACCAGCGAGGTCAGCCCGGCGGCAAAAGTGAGCTTGGAGAGAAGATTCATAAATTAATCGTGGGGATGAAAAGGCGAAGAGAGTGCGAGCCTTACAATCGGCGAGGCAAACGCTTTTGCGGTAATCGCCGGGGCGGACGAAGCCCGATCACACGAGGGGAGTGGCGGGGGACAAACGGGCAAACCAGGGCACCCCCATGACCGCCCCGAGCAGGCTGCCCGCGAGCGCGTCGAGCGCGACGTGCTGATCGGTGGCGAGCGTGGAGTAGATGATACCGAGGCACCACAGCCAGCTCCCGGTGCGAACCACGGCCGGGGCCTGCATCTCCGGCCACAAACGTGCGAGCCTGATCGCAGTGAAAACGGCAAAGGCCACGTGCAGGGAGGGACACGCATTGCCGGAAGCATCCACGGTTTTCAGGAAAGCAAACGCCGGGTATCGCGCCCAGTTATCCCCGAGGTCCGGCACGGCCGTCGGCCACAGGAGAAACAGCCCCAAGCCGATTCCGCCCATGGCCACCGCCGCCGCCCCGTGGGCCAGCAACTCGCGACGGTTTTTCAGCAGGGCAAACGCGAGGGGGATGTAAATCCAGAGCGAGACATAGAGCAGCAGTGCTTCCGGCCGAAAAGCGAAGAACCGGTCAACCGCTGTGAGGGGCATGATCCTGACCCGGAAAAACGGGTGATGCAGCAGTTGGAAATAAATCAGGAAAAACACCGTCGTGCCCACGGCGACGCCGATGAACTTGGCGAGCCCATGCGCGCACAGGCGCGTTCCAACTTGCCGGATAAAATCTCCGCTGGGTGCGCGCTCCGACAAGTCCATGGGGGAGCGGACCACACTCCGGCGCCTTGGAGCCAGAGAAAAGGACCCGGCCATTCACTCCCGCGCCAAGCGGCCTCCAAGGCGAAGAGGAATTCCCGAATCTTCGGGCGGACAGAGGGCGCTGCAGCCGGCGAAGGCGCCACCCGGGGACGGCGCGACCGCGTGCATCGAGGGACGCGCTCGACGTGCTTGGAATTCTTATACCGGTAGTGCGCCGGAGCCACGAGGCGGAGCGGGGCCCCGGCGCGAGCGGCAAGGCTCATCGGTTCAACCGATCCGCGGACAACACGTCTTTGGCCCGCAGCTCTGCGAGTGGCAGGGTCGAGGCAAAGCCGTCCTGGCAACGAAGCGTCACGGACGTGGCGCCAGCCGGCGGGCGCGAGACCGGGGAGAAGCCTCGGGCTGGAAAACTTATCTCGAGGGCGTGATGGGCGTCGGCGCGGCAACCGCGCTGCGGGGGGCGCGAGGTGGCACCCCGGGACCGGCGGACTGCTTCAGATATTCCGGCGGGGCTTCGGGGTGGGCCGGGTCCATGTCCTGGAAGTCTTCCGCGACGAAGCGCGCAAGGGCGGGGATATTTTTTCTGATCCCGGTCACAATGAGTTTGGAAAGCAGATAACCGCCGTAGCCGCTGAGGTGCGTTTGATCGCTGAAGGCTTGGTTCACGTCCGGCCCGAGCGCGGTCCACATCGTTTTGCTCATGGCCCACTGGTCGATGAGGGGGACGTGGTCCTGCTCCGCGACTTCGCGCATGGCGCGAGCCCACGGGCCGACCGAATCGCCGTTGGCGCGGCGCTCCATCGGCGTGACCAAAATGAGCGTGGCTCCGCGGCGCTGAGTCTCGGCGATGAAGACGCGGAGGTAGGCTTTGAAGCTCGTCGCCGGCTCCGTGTAGCTCTGCGGCCAGTTGGCCTTCGAGTCGTTGGTCGCAAATTGAATGAGGAAAAAATCGCCGGCTTTCATCTGGCTGAGAACTTTGTCCATGCGCAGGCCAGTCACGAAGCTCTTGCTGGTTTCCCCGCCCTCGGCGCTGTTGCAGACGGCGATCTCGGGTTTGAAGAACTGGCACATTTGAGTCGGCCAGTTGCCGCCGGGGCCTCGACGCGGATCGCCGACGGTCGAATCGCCGGCGACGAAGATCGTCGGCACGGCGTTGTCCTTCACGATCTCCATGGCGCAGAGACAGGGGCGCGGGCCGTTGAATTCGATCGTGAGTTTTTCGTCCCAGCAGCGAGCCTCGGCCTCGCCGCGCAGAAACATGTGGACCTCCGTGCCGCCTGGCGCGTTCTGCGGTGGGGGTGGAATCTGCGGGCGGCGAACGTTTGCGTAGAAGGTGCGCGTGGTGAATTTCCCCGGTGCGGTTTTGATGTCCGCGGCGTGGATGTGGCCCGACTCGGTGCGAATGGTCGTGTTGGATTCGCCCTGCGCGTCGCCGAGCGTGACGGTGATGCGGTAATTTCCCTCGGGCGCTTGCACGGAAAAGAAAAATGGCGATTCGGCTGTCGTGACGCAGCCATCGGTGAGCGCATCGGGGGCCACCGTGGAATCGGACGCGACGCCGACGGGTTTCGAATCGAAATCAAAACCGTAGCCGCGCTCGGACGTATACAGCGTCTCGGCGGAGACTGGCGTGTAGCCGTCGCGCGCTTTGCCGGGACCGAAATCGAACTTGAACCCGGCGGTGACCGGCGGCGGAGGAGGGAGGGCGCGGTCTTCCGGCCGCTGGGCAAGCAACGTGGAAGTGCCGAGCGTGAACAGAGCGAAGGTGGCGAATGACGCGGGAAACGGGCGGCGGGGAAAAGAGGAAGTTTTCATGTTCATTTCGTAATCGGCGGCGATTTGCTGGGATCGGCGAGCGTGCCGGAGGCGCCGGTGTCGGTGGGCAAGGGTGGGGCGTTGAGGACTTCGACGGGGTGGTCGAATTCAAGCGCGACGACGGAAACATCGGGGTCGGGCGCGGAGCCGGGCAGAGTCACGACGGTGCCTTCGGGCGTCATCGTCGTGCTAATGGCGGCACCGCCGGCGAGCAGGCGGCCGGAGTGCGCGGGTTGCTTGATGTCGGGCAGGAGAATTTTTCCATCGGCGGGCCATTCCCAGACGTGGAGGTAGAGCGTGGTGCCGCCGCTTGGACGCGCTTTTTGCGTGGTGCGGCCCCATGGGAGGGGCTTCGGATAGACGCTGCCGCGCGTCGCGTAGATGGCCTCGCCGTTGACCTTGAGCCAGCGGCCGATCGCGAGCAGGCGCTCGACCTCAGGCGCGGGGATGACGCCCTCCGCGGTGGGGCCGACGTTGAGGAGGTAGTTGCCGTCTTTGCTCGTGATGTCGGAGAGGTTGCGGATGAGCTGCTGCGCGGATTTCCAATTCAGATCGTCGGAGCGGTAGCCCCAGGAATTGTTGATGGTCATGTTGACCTCGAGCGCGCGGCCGAGCATCGCGCTGGCGGGGATGCGTTGCTCGGAGGTGCGGAAATCGCCGAGCACGCCGCCGCCGAGCCGGCTGTTGTGAATGAGGGCCGGGTGAGAGGTGACGAGGTCGAAGAACGGGCGCGCGCGCTCGGGAGTCATCGCGTATTCAGTGTCCCACCAGAGGATGTCGGGGTGGAATTTTTCGAGAAGTTCGCGCACCTGCGGCAGGGCGATTTTGGCGAGATATTCGTCGAACGAGCCGAGCTTTTGCTCGTCGTCCCACGGTGGCGTGTTGCCCTTGCCGCCGCCGAGATTCACCCAGTCCTGGGATTGCGAATAGTAGGTGCCGAACTTCAGGCCCTTGGCGCGAACGGCGGCGGCGAGCGGCGCGATGAGGTCGCGTTTCGCGCCGGAGGCCTTGACGGCGTTCCAGTCGGAAAAGGCGGAATCGTAGAGGACGAAGCCGTCGTGATGCTTGGCGGTGATGACGACATATTTAATGCCGGCGTCCGCGGCGAGCTGGGCCCAGGCGGTCGGGTCGTATTTCGCCGCGGTGAAATCTTTCGCGAACGCGCGGTAGTCGGCGACGGGAATTTTGCCGCGGTTCATGATCCATTCGGCGCTGGTGGGTTTGCCCTGCCAGAATCCGGCGGGCACGGCGTAGACGCCCCAGTGAATGAACAGCCCGAAGCGCGCCTCGCGAAACCATTGCAGACGCGCGTCCTGCTGCTCCGGCGGCTCGTGGCGCACGACGGCGGGCAGGGCGGGGAGTCCGGCGGCCGGCGGGGCCATGGGAATGGCGGGAGCGTCCGCGGCCAGAAGGCGGGACGATGAGACGAGGAGCAAAAGCGAAGGGAGGAGTTTCGAGTTCAAGGGGTGGAGGGGGCGCGCGAAATGTCGGCGCGAAGAGCCGCGCAACGAAGCGTTTTCGGGTCGGACGGTGCGATCAAAACCGCCGGCCCGCCTGATCTCATTCCTCCCGCCTGTGCCCACCTTCGATTTCACCCAAGGAAAACGCGTCACGGGCGTGAGCCGCGTGACGCGTTGAAGATTAAAAACCGGCCGGGCGGCGCGCCGCAGGCGGGATCACTCGTCGGTGGAGCTGGGGTTGATGCCGTCGGCATCGTAAACTTCCACGAGGGCCACTCCGTCCGCGGCGTCGGGATCGGCGGCGGCGACTTCGACGGTGTAACCGCCGGGCGGGAGCGTGACGAGCATGGCAGAATTGCCGGGATTGGTGAGCGGGAAAGCGCCGACGCCGGCGGAGGTTTGCACGGTTTTGTCGGCAGCGGGGTCGGTTTGGAAGCCGGTGTTCGATGCGATGAGTTCGCCATTCGAGTTATAGACGTTCAGGCGGACATCCCCGGCGGCGTCGCTGATTCCGAATTGGGCGAGGTCTGGGCCGATGCCGCGGATGAGCATGCTCTTGGGCGCGTCGCCCGTGATGACAAAGCCGGCGATCAGGGAGCCTGCGCTCGCGCCCACGTGCCCGCGGCTGGAAAGGTTGGCGATCTTGCTCGTGGCCCCGGGTGCGTCGGCGTCGTAGATCTCAAGGAGCGCGTCCCCATCGGTGGGGTTGGATTCGTTGGGTACGATTTCGATCGTGTAGCCGCCGGGAGCGAGGGTCGCGAGCATCGCCGTGTCGCCGGGACCGGCGGTCAGGGGAAACGCACCGACGCTCGCGGCGGTCTGGGTGATGGTCTCGGAATCAGGATCGTCTTGGAAACCGTTTTTCGTGGCGATGAGGTTGCCGGTGGAATCGTAGAGATTGATGGCGACTGCGGCGGAAGGGTTGCCCACACCGAACAATCCGAGTCCCGGACCCACGCCGCGAATGAGGATAGCCTTGGGCGCGGTGCCTTGAACCACAAAACCCGCGACGAGACTGCCCGCATTTGGCCCGACCTGCCCGCGCGAGGATAGATTGGCGAGGGTGCCGGTTGATTGGGCGGAAGCGAGGCTTCCGGACACCAAGGACAGGAACAGCAGGGCGATGGGGAGTTTCATAGGTTAAGGAAAAATTATTTCGACGTGAGGCTTGGTTGGCCCCGACGGAGGACTGGCCCGGGACTCCGTGCGTGGTCGGCGGAGATCGAGGTGTTGAGACGGGCCATTCCGCTTTTTGAAATCGGCGAGTGGCGGACTTGGCAAAGACGAACACGCTGCGTGGGTAATAGTCCGTAGTTCCTTCGCGGTGAATAAATTGCCCCGCGGTCTCCGCGTGAAAACGTCCGGTGGTTACTGAAAAATACCACGGGGGAATTGATCCCGATCTCGGCCTGAAGCCGCAGGGGGTGGGCTCGCTCGAAGCGGTAACGGAGTCACACCTACACGCGACTTTTTGAGCTGCGCCGGGACGAAATGTTTCCGACCCGAGGCGAGGGCCGCCGCTCACGCCTGCTTTAACATTCCGACTCGGGTTGGGATATTCCCATCACGTTTCGGGTGATCGTAGGTGGTCGGCGGATGTAGGAGCGTCTGATAAACGATGCCGTCGCGCTCGTCCAGCGAACCAAGTGGGACAACGGCCCGGAGGTCGTCGGATTTCCAAGCGAAGAACCACCGGGTCGCTGGGAGCCCGACCGTGCTCTTCAGTTCGAGGCGGGGCGGATCGAAACGCTTTTCAACTGCGCCGGCTCCCGGCCCACGATGATGAGTTGGTGCTCACCCGCGGTAAGCGTGAAACGCTTGGGGGCAAATTCATCGCTGCCGGAATCGCCATTCCCGCGCCAGCTGACGATGCGTTCCTCAAATCCTTTCGTCACGTTGACATCCCAAATCATCAGCGGGTCTTCCGGCTGGGCGTCGATGTTCAGAAAAAACGAATTCGAGTCCTCATCGGGCGCGTTGACCACGGCTTGGATCACGTAATTGCCGGCCTTGGCCACGGTGAATTTGAAGATCGCCTTGCCGCCGCCCGCGAGCTCGGTCTGCGACGGTTGGGAGATGGCCCCGTCTTTCAAAACCAACGGCGCGGTCAATTCGGACTTCGTCACCGAAATCGTCGGCGCGACAGCGGCGGCGGATGCGACCGGCGTGTCGGGTTTGGCGGTGGAGGCGGGAGTGGCTTTGGCGGGGGCTTTTTCTTCAGCGAAGGCCGGGATGGCCAGCGCACACGCCAGCAGGAGGGTGGGGAATGTTTTCATGGGGCGATCCCTGCCTACCTTTTGCGCCCGCTTCATCAAATGAATTATACGGCCTGACAGACCCGAGGGTGAATCATTCACCCCGCGGCCAACCCCGTTCGCTGCCCCTTGGCTATCTGGTCGCGACCGAGGAGTTTCTTTCCCAGTGCAGGGCGTTGAGTTTGCTCCGCACCGCTTCGAGGAACTGCGCGCGCTTAAACGGCTTCATGATGATCTCCGCCACGCCGAGCGCCGCCAGCTCCTCGCGCTTGCCGTCGTCATCCAGTCCGCTCATCGCGATCACTTTCACGTCTGGGTCCAGGACGCGCAACGCGCGCACGAGCGCGATGCCGTTCATCACGGGCATCATCACGTCGGTCACCACGAGTCGGATCTCGTCGCGTTCCTTGAGAAACACATCCAGAGCCGCGCGTCCGTCCTTGGCGCACAGCACCCGGTAGTGGTGCTCCTTGAGGATTTCGCGGGTCGTTTCACGAATCGCGATTTCGTCGTCGACGATCAGGATGAGTTCCCCGCGACCGAGCGGGGCCGACGCCGGAGTCTGCCCGAGGGGTGACAACGGCACTTCGTCTGCGGCCGGCAGGTAACCGCTGAAGACGCTGCCGCGGCCCGGCTCGCTCGACACCGTGATAAATCCGCCGTGGCTGCGCATGATCCCGATTACGGTGGAGAGGCCCAGCCCACTGCCGCGGCCGACCTCTTTCGTGGTGAAAAACGGATCGAAGATGCGGTTGATGATTTTGGGCGAGATGCCTTCGCCGGTGTCGGCGACGGTCAGCACGGTGTAGCGCCCCGGCCGCGCGTCGGGGTGGATGCGCAGTTCATGGGCGCCGAGCTGGAGGTTGACCGCGGTGATCGTGAGCGTGCCGCCGTTGGGCAGTGCGTCGCGGGCGTTGACGCAGAGATTCATCAACACTTGGTGAAGCTGGGTGGCATCGGCGGTCACCGGCCACAGGTCGGGCTCGGGTTGCTCGGCGATGGTGATCTCGCGCGGGAAAGTTTCGCGCATGATGCCGGCCATCTCCTTGATCAAGTGTCGCAGTTGCACGGGGCCGCGCTGGCCCTCGGCGCCGCGGCTGAAGAGGACCAGTTGTTTCACCGTGTCGGCCGCGCGTTGCGCACCCTGCGCCATCATCGCGATCAGGTCGCGATCGCGGCCGGGGCTGGCGCGCGCGATCAACAGGTCCGCCGTCACCAGCACGGGCGTGAGGATGTTGTTGAGATCGTGCGCGACGCCGCCGGCGAGTGTGCCGATGGCCTCCATCCGCTGCGTGCGGAGGAACTGATCCTCGAGTTTTTTCCGCTCAGTCGTGTCCTCGGCGACCATGATGAGCCGGCCGACATTGCCTGTATCGTCGCGCGCGGCGAACGAGCGATGGCGAATCCAGCGCAGCGTGCCATCGGGCCGCACGATGCGGTAGGTTTCGCTGTGGCCGAGGCCGAGCTCCATCGTCGGCACGGCCTGGCGGACGCGTTCGCGATCATCGACCTGAATGCTGTCCAGCCACGCCTGCGGCGATTCGAGCAGGCTCGACTCGGGGCGGCCCCAGATTTCCTCGTAGCGCGGGCTGACGTAAACGACCTGCTGCGTCGCCGGCTCGAACATCCACAGCGCCTCGTGAATATTTTCCACGACCTGGTGGAAGCGCGCGTCGCTCTCCTTG
This sequence comes from Opitutia bacterium, assembly GCA_025360615.1. Classification (GTDB taxonomy): domain Bacteria; phylum Verrucomicrobiota; class Verrucomicrobiia; order Opitutales; family Opitutaceae; genus Tous-C4FEB. The sequence continues at coordinate 26,659 of JANYBX010000415.1, read as the reverse complement.
AGCGCCGCTTGCGCGCGCACGCGCTCGATCGCGTAGCGGATGGCGCGGGCGAGGCCGGTGTTGTCATCGCCTTTGACGAGATAATCCTGCGCGCCGGCATGCACGGCCGTGACCGCCATCTGCTCGTCGTTGCGACCGGAGAGAATGATGACCGGCACGTCGCGCGCGGCGCGGTGAAGCGCCGTGAACGTCCCGAGCCCGTCGCTATCCGGCAGGCCCAGATCGAGCAGGACGACATCGAATGGGTTGGTCGCCAACTGGCGCACGGCCTCGCGCAACTCCTCCACGTGCGCGACGATGAATTTCGCGCCGCTCGCCGTGGCGAGCTCCTCGCGGGCGAGGAGCGCGTCGGTGGGGCTGTCCTCAACCAGCAGGACGTGGATCGTCTGGACCATGGGGAAGCGTCACTCCCGCGGCAGCGTGACCACTGTGAACCAGAACTGCTGGATGGAGCGCACGACATCGGCGAAGACGTCGAAATCCACCGGCTTGACCACGTAGCAGTTGGCGAAGAGGCCGTAGGCTTTGAGCACGTCTTCCTCCGCCTTGGAGGTCGTGAGGATGACGACCGGGATGTGTTTCAATTTTGGGTCGGCCTTGATTTCCGCGAGCACCTCCTGGCCGTTTTTGCGCGGCATGTTGAGATCGAGGAGAATGAGATCGGGGCGGGGCGCCTTGGCGTGTTTGCCGCGACGGTGGAGAAAATCGAGCGCCTCGATGCCGTCGTCGACGACGTGCAGCGAGTTGAGCACCTTGGCGTGATCGAGGGCTTCTTTGGTGATCATCACATCGGTCGCGTTGTCTTCGACCATCAGGATGGTAATGGGTTTGGTCTTGCTCATGGAGTGGACGATTGAAGGTGGGAGGAGAGGGTGAAGAAAAAGGTGGTGCTGCGCTCGGGTTGCGACTCGAGCCAGATGCGGCCGCCGTGGCGCTCGACGATTTTTTTGCAGATCGCGAGCCCGATGCCGGTGCCCGGATAGCGGGAGCGCGTGTGCAGGCGCTGAAACATCCGGAAGATGCGCTCGAAATACTGCGGCTCGATGCCGATGCCGTTGTCCGCGACGGAGAAAATCCACTCGTCGGCTTCGCGCCGCGCGGTGACACGGATTTCGGGGCGGCGGCCCTCGGCGCGGAACTTGAGGGCGTTGCCGATCAGGTTTTGAAACACTTGCGCAAGTTGGGAGGCGTCGGCCGTCACGGTCGGCAAGCCTTCGGGGATGATGACGGCCCCGCTTTCCTCGATCGCCACCGTCAAGTTGGAGAGCGCCTCCACCAGGACTTCCGCGCAATTCGCCTGCTCAAAGGGATGGGTTTTGGTGCCGACGCGTGAATACGCCAGCAGATCGGTGATCAGCGCCTGCATCCGTTTCGTGCCGGCGACGGCGTGCGCGATAAACTCATCGGCGCGCTCGTCGAGTTTGCCCTGGTAGCGTTTTTGCAGGAGCTGCACGCAACTCGCGACGGCGCGCAGCGGCTCCTGAAGATCGTGCGAGGCCACGTAGGCGAATTGCTCCAGCTCCGCGTTGGAACGCGCGAGAAGATTGCGCTCCTCCCCGAGTTTTTCCTCGGCGTCCTTCATCTCCGTGATGTCTCGCGAGAGTCCGAAGGTGCCGATGATTCGGCCGCTGTCGTCGCGCCACGGCAGCTTGGTCGTCGAACTCCAGCCGAGCCGGCCATCGCGCATCTTGATGCGCTCGACCTTGCCGATCACCGGCGTGCCCGAGCGAATGATCTCCAACTCGTCAGCCACCGCGCGCTCAGCATGTTCGCGGGAAAAGAAGTCGAAGTCGGTCTTGCCCACGCACTCGCCGGGAGTCGCGCCGAAGGAGCGCGCGTGGGCGACATTGTTGCGCACGAAACGGCTCTCCAAATCCTTGAAATAAATCCGGTCGGGGATCGCGTCCATAAGCTGGCGCAGGATCGCCGAATCGAGATGGGTATTCGTCGAAGCAGAATCGTGCGCGAGGTCCGACACGTGGCTCATGGGGCGGAGCAAGTGGATGAGGGCTGGCGATTCATTGTGCAACGTTTCCCCAGTGGAGGGAATTGCCCATCCGGCCTGAACTCGCGCGAGGGGTGCCAGGCTAGAGGAAGCCTTTGGCCGACGGTGTCAGCAGTGACGTGGATTAAGTGCGTGGGGGGGCGAACTGTGGGTCACAGTCTGGTTCACGCGCGAGTTCTCGAGGATGTCTCCGACGCAGTGATGATAGCGGGCAAAACCTTCTCGGCGTCGCAGCCATTGAGCCCGGCGCCCCACGCCGCATTGAATTCTATCACGGCCCAGCCACGCGGCGACAGCGCGTGGAAGCAGCACTACTTGCGTCAGTCTATCTACAAAATTTTACCGCCTCGGAGACTTCTGCTGTGCCCTCATCGGTCGCGGCACCAAGAACACGTTGATCCAGCACGAAGCTCCGCACCTCGGCAGTCAGGATCACGGGTTCCGCCACGAAAACCGGCGTGTCGGGTGGAACGCCTCGACACTCCTCTGCGAGCGCGTCGCTCGACGGATAGACCAGCCTGCGAAATTGTTTTGGCATGACTGGCTTGATGAATGCGGGGAATGGCAGTGGCCGCGCTTCCCGGAATTTATGCCGACGGAGTTGGCGTTGTAGGAACTCGGGCGGAACTCGCCGGAGCAATTCGTCATCCGGGGGCAAAGGTCGAAGCCGAGCTTCTGTTGGAGCACGAGGCAGAACGAATCGGCACCCTACACGCGCACGGTTACTGGATCGAAAACCGGTGGATCCCAAAAACGGCGATTCGGTGAACCATGCGACCACGATGTGCAAACGACTCTGCGAGCGCCTCGTGCTCCTCGTCCGGCTTGTCGGGGATCAAAAGGTTTAGACCGGTTATCTCCATCATGAGTGATAGCGAAGATGCAGAGCGGTTACCTTGAAAGCGCCGATTCTACGCTCTCGCGCTCCGCCACAACCAGAGGGCTCGTGTCACGGAGTAGAGGCCGAAAAGAATAAACGCGCAGCCCATGAAGTTGGTCAGGCTGAGTCCTTCGATAAAGCCGCCGGTGAAATAAATGAAACCGCCGCCGGCCAGCGCGGAGAACACGCCCGACACCGCGGTGTTGATGGCGCTGCTGCCGGACCCGGCTGACACCGCCTCGCCCGCGCGAATCAATCGTTCGACGTCGGCTTCACAGCGGTTCGCGCACGCGAGGCCTTTGGGGAACTCCGTTGCAAACGGGAGCGCGAGGCCGCGTCCGCACGATTTGCAAATCCCCACCGCGTCGGTCCCGGAGTAAAAGCATTTCATTTCCCGAGGTTGGTGTTTCCACGGGCCGGACGCGAGCGCGGGGCGGAATCGCGGCGTAAAGCCGCTCCTACAATTCTCGGTCATGCCTCGGGCGGTCTGAGGCTTGTCGCCTACAGGTGGAATTGCTCGGAGACGATTTTGCCGTCCTTCACCTCGTAGACGCACAGCTCCGCCATGTTTATCCGACCCTGGCCTTTCATCGTCACATCCATCTGCATCGTGCAGGCGAACGAACTGGCCGCCACGAGCGGCTCGGAGACCAAGAGCGAGTGCCGCGTTTCCACCCTAGCGGCGAACGGGTGGCCTTTTTTGACGATGGCGGGCAGACTTTTCGTCACTTTGTCGAAGCCCGGCGATTCGCAGGGCTCGATGCTTACGGCGTCGGCTGCGAATAGTTCCGTCTGCGCGATTTCCATTTTGCCTCGCGGCCCAAGGCGACGAGGCGGTTGGCGATTTCCTCGGTTTTCATAGTTGGACGAGTTCGATGTTCTCCTCCCTTGCGCGGAGGATATCCGTAAAACGCTTACGGCGAGCAAGGCACTGACCGGTTCGACCCTGTTAGTCGGGATGATTCTCCCCGGTTGAAATCTAACCCGGGAGCTCAGTCCTTTTGCGGGGCTTTGGCGGTGGATGTTTTCTGTTTCTCCACGAAGGCGGCGTAGGATTTTTCGTAATCGTAGCCGTGGGCGTTGATGTAGGCTTGGACTTGAACCTTCTGTCGCTTGAAGATGTCGGCCTTTTCTTTGTTGGTGATCGCGTCCATGGCCTGCTCGCGCGCCACGGTAAGTTTTCCCCGGATGAACGCTTTGTCGGCGGCGGTGAACTGCGGGATCATTTCCAGATAGGCCTCGTAGGTGCGCTGGAGTCCGGGGCTTTTGGTGAGGGTATCCTTGATGGCGTCGATCTGGGCGGGCTTCAGGAGCGGGGCGAGGGCGGCGAGAAGGGCGTCGTGTTGCGGGCGGAAGGTCGCGTAAACGGCGTCGATTTTCTCGCCGACCTTGGCGGCGGCGGCTTCGTCTTTGTTCGGGGTGCCGCGGGCGGCGGCCCATTCGGACCAGAGCGCATTCAGCGTGGCGTCGTTGGCGGCGTGCCACGACGTGAGCGCTTGGAAATGGAGATCGAGGACGGCGCGGACTTTCGCCGCGAGAGGGTCGTCGCCGAGCTTGAGATCCTTGAGGATCGGGGCGGTGCGTTTATCCAGCGTGTGCTGGTCGAGTGGCGCGGCGGCGGGAGCATCAGTCGCGTTTGCGGGCGGGACGAGCGGAACGAGCGCAAGAAAAAGAGCGAGGAGGGGAAACGAGCGGAACGGTTTCATGCGCCCGGTAGGACGATTCGGGCGGGAAGAAGATGCGCCCCGAGCCGGTGAGGCACGGGCCGACTGAGGGTGTTCGTGGCTTTCACCTGCGATGCCAGCCAGTTCAGGCCAAACGCCCAGAGCGATCTTGGGGTAACGTGCCGAAACTTGAGGCGATTGGTATCACCTCGCGTGCGCGCCGAGGTTCCCGGCGTGTTGCAGCCATTTTTCACGGGTGGCGGGCTTCGACAGTCGGAGCGGGCCGATGGTGGTGACTCGTACGGGTGACACGCCGCAAAATTCCAGCGTATTCTTTTTCATCGCCCGGTTGCTGGGCTGGCCGTTGAAGAGCCAGTAATACCATGGCGGTTGATCCAAAGTGGAAATGATGCGGGCGGATTTGCCGCGCAGCAGTTTGTCCCACCACACCGAGTTCTCGCGTTTCCGGAACGCAAAGCCGGGCAAAAAAACGCGATCAAGAAAACCTTTCAACAGGGCGGGAAGTCCGCCCCACCACACGGGATAAATCCAAACCAGATGATCGGCCCACGTGATCCATTCCTGCGCGCGCAGCAGATCGGGTTCGAGCTCGGTGCGCGTGCGGTAGCCGCCGCCCAAATTGGGGTTAAACTGAAGATCGCGAATCACGAGTTCGCGCACGTCGAAACCCGCCCCGATGGCTCCGGCCTTGTATGCGGCGGCGAGGGCGAAATTAAAACTTTCCCGGTCGGGGTGTCCGTTGATGAGCAGGATGCGTTTGGCGGCGGGCGGCATGGGCGCGAAGAAAACGGAACGATTGGCAGAGTCACCAAAAACTCGTTCGCTGGCGCTCGCCCATGCTTTTGCACAAAATTAATCCCGGCCTGGAGCTGCGGCTGTTGCAGCCGGAACACGCTGCGGCGCTCTTCACGCTCATCGACGCCAACCGCGCGCAGTTGCGCGAATGGCTGCCGTGGGTGGATGCGACGACTAAAGTCGCGCAGACGGAAAAGTTCATCGCGAAAGTGCTGCGCGAGCGCGCGGAGTCGCAGGCGTTTGCGGTCGGCATCTGGTCGTCGGGTCGGCTGGTCGGCGTGATCCGGCACAACCGCCTCGACTGGACGAGCCGCATCGCGTTCCCCGGCTGGTGGCTCGCGCCGGCGGCGCAAGGGCAGGGGATCATGACGCAGAGCGTGCAGGCGGTGTGCGCGCATGCGTTCACGCAGTTGCGGCTCAACCGCGTGATCGTGGGCGTGGCGACTGGCAATCTCCGCGGGCAGGCCGTGGTGAAACGGCTGGGCTTCACGCTCGTGAGCACGCTGCGCAACGCCGAGTGGCTCGGGGATCGCAGCGTGGATCATTTTATCTACAGCCTCTTGCCGGCGGCGCGGTGACGGCAGGCGCGCGCGGCGGATTCTTTGTTCGGTTTGGATTTCGGCGCTGTTTAGAAAAGTAAACCCATGAACGATGATGCCCGGTTGCTCCGACGCTACGCCGACGAAGGCTCCGAGACCGCCTTCACTGAGCTGGTGCGGCGTCGCGTCGATCTCGTTTACGGCGCGGCGCTCCGTCGCACGGGTGGCGACTCGCACCGTGCGGCGGAGGTGGCGCAGCAGGTGTTCACCACGCTGGCCCGCGAGGCGCGGAAACTCTCCCGGCACGCCGTGCTCAGTGCATGGCTTCACACGGCCACGCGGAACGCAGCGCTCAACCTCATGATCTCCGAGCAGCGTCGCAGAACCCGCGAGGCCGAGGCGCTGGCGCTCGATCCCACTTTCGCCGGCGGCGAAGCGAGCCCGGACTGGGACCAGCTCCGGCCCGTGCTCGACGCGGCGATCGATGAGTTGGCGGACGCGGATCGCGCCGCCGTGGTGCTGCGTTTTCTCGAGCGCCGGGCGTTTGCGGAGATCGGCGCGACGCTCGCGATTTCGGAAGATGCCGCGCGAATGCGGACGGATCGCGCGCTCGACAAACTGCGCGCGGGGTTGGCGCGGCGCGGCATCACGTCCACGGCCGCCGCGCTGGGCGCCATCATTTCGAGTCAGCCGCTGGTCTCCGCTCCGGCCGGCCTCGGGGCCGCGCTCGCGTCGCAAGCGTTGGCCACCGCGGGCGTGAGCGCCGGGATTCTCGCAACCGCACTCCTTTCTTTTATGAACACCAAAATCATCGTCGCGGTCGCCCTCGCCGCGCTCGCCGGGTGGGGGGCGGGCGCCTACTTCGGTCTTAGTCGCGAACTCGCGGTGCCGCTGGCCCCGGTGGAAACGCCGGCCCATTCCCAGTTGATCGCATCGCTGCGGCGGTCGAATCAATCGCTGAGAGCCGAAGTGGATCGACTGAATGCCGACGCGCTGCGGCTCGCCGCGGCCCATGCCAGGTTGACCGCGCCGCGTGCTGTTTCGCCGCCACCGGCCGCGCTGCACAGCACCGGCCCCGCGCTGACGATCGGCGCGCAGCAGCGGGCGATGTTGAACAATCTCCGCCAGCTCGCGGCGGCCGCCGATCAGTTCAAGCTGGAGAATGGCCGGTGGCCGACGTCGGTCGACGAGATCGTTGGGGAGAAAAAATATGTGAAGCGCATCACTCCGATCGACGGCGAAAACTACACCGGGCTCTCGATGCTACCGGGCCAGGCGCTGGTCGTCACGACACCCGCCGGCGTTTCGGTGACCTACGACCCGGAGGGCCGCAGCACCACTGTCCCGCAGCAGTCTCCGGCGGAAGCGCGGGTGGCGGAACTCAGCCGGCGCCTCGAACCGGCGGGCCGGAAGGCGCTCGATGCCTATCGCGCGGCCCACGGCGGAAATCGTCCGCCCGACTCGAACATGGAGGCGCTGATTCCGTATTTCGCCACGCCGCAGGAAGGCGCCGATTTCGTCGAGTTTATCGAGGCGCGCAAAGCGGCGGGACAGTAGGCAGCGTTTCCCAAGCCAAGTTCGAGGGCGACCCCGGGGGGAAAAACGACTTGCCCGGAATCGGGCGCGCCCGCATTGAAAACCCGTGAGTTCACCCCGTCGCGTTTCTCTCGCGCTCGTCGCGCTGGTCATGGCCTTCGTGCGGCTGCTCCCATCCGCGCACGCGGCGACGCCGGACTACAAGCTGGGCGACATCGCGAAGGAGGACGTGATCACGCCGGTCGGGCTGCTCGTGGTGAATCCCGAGGCCACGGAAATCTTGAAACAGAAGGTTTCGCAACAGGTGCAGTTCATCGTTCGCCAGACGACGCCGAGCGCGGGCGAGGCGGAGGCGGAACTCCGGGAAAACATCGCGGCGGCTCGGCGGAACTTCCTGGCGGCGCTGCAGCGCGCGTTGAACGGCCGCCCGCCCGTCGAGGCCGATCTGGACTCCCCGGCCTTCGCGACGACGATTCGCGACGTGGCGCGCGAGTCCGCCAAGGACCTGCCGCTCGACAACCTGGCGCCCCTCTGGGGGCGCGGCGCGAGCGACGTGGCTTTCGTGGAAAGTCTCCTCCAGCCGGTGCGCGAAGTGATGGCCCAGCCGATCGTCGCCAGCAAAACCGACACGTCGTTCCCCGCCGGCCAGTCGTTGCGGTTGATTCCCCTGAAGACTACGGGCGAAGTGCCGGACGTGCGCGTCTTGGAGAACGCCGGGCAGATCGTATCGGTGGGGAAAATCATCAGCCTCTGGCGCGCGCGCCGCCTGGTCGAAGCGAGTTTTCCAATTGGACAGGAACAGCTGGGCCGGTTCGCCGCGTCGTTCGTCCGTACCAACGCCTACCCCGATCCCGGCCTCACCGAGATTTTGCGGGCGAAACGCATGGAAGGCATCACGGTGAACGACACCTACGAAGCCGCGCAGGTGATCGTGCGCCAAGGCCAGGCGATCGACCGCAAGGCGCTGGGCGCGCTGGCGGCGATGCGCGAGAAAAGCCTCATCGGCACGCTGCAAACGAAGCTGGAGCAGGAGCAAACCGTCGCGGGACAGACTACGCAGCAGACGAAGTGGATCGTCGCAAGTCTCGGGCTGCTGTGCCTCGTGCTCGTGGGGATTCTCTGGCGGCTGAGCGCGCGGCCCGCGCCTTCGCTCCCGCTGGCCTGGGCGGACCCGGCACAAGCGGCATTGCCGGGCGGCGAGGGCGATGCGACCTGGCGCGGTCGGGCCCTGCTGGCCGAGGGCAAGGCGGAACGCGCGCATGATGCGATCCGCTCCGGCGTGCTCGGCTGGATGCGCGACAAGATTTTTCGGACGCTTTTCCAGCAGCGCGCGGAACTGCTCTCCGTGCAGCAAAAGGCGCAATCCGAGATGGGCGAGCTGGAGCAGCGCATGGAGCAGTTGCAAACGCCCCTGCAGGAGCGCATCGACGCCTACGAAAAGCGGATCGCCGAGCTGGAAACGGAGCTCACGGCGAAGGGCGAGGAGAACCGCGAGTTGCTCGGCGCGCGGATCCGGGTGACCCGCCAACGCCTGTCGCAGGAACGCGAGCGCGGGCGGTTCGGGAGCAATTGAGGCGGGCCGGGCTTGGCTGGGGTGGAGCCGCGTTGACTCAACGCGCTTGTAACTCGGGCTCGGCTCAGTGATTGAAGACAAAATACCCTCACCCCGCAGCGACATCGCTCACCGGATAACGTTTATGCGGGGTGAGGGCACCCCGCCTCCATCGGACTTGGAATTCGCGAGGGTTGGTTCTCTTGCCGGCGGCCTACGCGGAAAGAGAAAACGCGTCGGGCGATTTTGGCCCTACGCGTATTCTTCCACGTGCAGCGCCTGCTCGTAGCATTTCAGCGCGTCTTCGTAGCGTTCGAGGCGGTTGCAGACGCCGCCTTTGTAGAGGTAGGCGAGGGTCATTTTCCGATCCGCGGCGATCGCCTGGTCGTAACACTGGATCGCCTCGGCGTCCTGTTTCAGCCGTTCCAGGGTGGCGCCTTTCCGCACGAGCGCCTCGGGATGGTTGAGATCAATCCGCAGGATTTCATCGTAGCAGCCGAGCGCATCCATGGGCTTGTTGGTGTTGAAGAGCGAACGGCCCTTGCCGAGGAGGAGCGTGATGCGCGCGGCTTGGTCCGAGGCGGGGCTCGTGGCGCGGCGGGAGGGATCGGAGCCGTTGAGTGGATTCGCGGTCGCCGAGACCAACGGCTGCGCCGTCGTGAGTTCGAATTCGAAAATGCGCCGTTCCATGCGCTCGATCGCCGCCATGAGGCGCTGGTTGGAAAGCGCCACGGCTTGGTCCGAGGGAGCGCCGGTGTCACCGGCGAGTAGACCTTGCCCTGCCGGTGCCGGCAACTGCGGACGCAGCACGGCGATTTCCCCCATGTGCTGGACGGAGCGCCATTGGAAGAAGAGCGAGAGCAGGAGCGCGAGCAGGCCGACGCCGCCGGCGGCGACCGCGACCCACACGATGATGCGATTGAGGCGATCCGTCTCGGCCTGCTGGCGCTCGCGCTCGGCGGTTAAGCGCTGGGCCTCGAGCTGCTGGCGTTCGCGCTCCGCGGCCATCGCGGCTTTGAGCGAGTCGATTTTTTCCGTGATGGCTTCGGCCTGCGCGCGTGCCGAGGCTTCGGCCTCGACGTGGTAAGTCACGATGGCGAGCTGCGTCGCCTGCAACTGCTGGCGGACCTGCAAATAGGATTTCATCAACTCGGCCGGAGCGGGTTGCTCGGGGGCCGGGGGTGTTTTCGCGGGGGATGTTTCTGCCGGCGGCTCGGCCTTGGCAGTGGCGCCGGCGGGTCCGGGGAGGACGAGCTGGGCGCTCAATTCATTCCTCGCCGTGAGGAGAAATAATGCGGTGACGAACACCGCCCCCGACCGAAAGAGCACCGCAATGTTTTTCATGACGACTTTTTCCGGAGGCTGAAACGCCGAGAGCCGATGTCAAGGGAAGGGAGGGATGAACCGGGGTTCAATGCGCCCCGGGCGCTGGCGCGCCGCTATTCGGCGGTGGGCCCCACGTTGGCGGGCGAGAGCAGGCGGGCGGTGGCGGGGGCGGTGCTGATCTCATCGGCCCCGATGGTTTTTTTCTCCGGGCGGGGCTGACCGTCGAGGTCGAAGGCCACGAGTGGGAAACTGCCGGGGGCCGCTTCGATCGCGGGGCTGCCGGGCTGCAATCGCCGGAGGCCATCGGGCCCCGGGGCGAGCAGCGGGTCGACTTTGAGGTAGCTGTTGGCGGGCAGATCGCCGGGGCTGGCGGTCTCCCAGAGGAGGTTGCCGAGCCACACGGCCCCGACATACGGCCCCTCGATTTTCGCGGCGACGCCACCGCCGAGGAGAAGGTTGTTCGCGAAGGTCGGGTTGGTCGCGCCGAGCGCCTCGGGCGTGCGGCGGCTCATCTGGTAGTGGGTGCGGTTGTCGACGAAAGTATTGAACGCGATCACGCAATCGTCCGGGCGATCATGGCCGGAGAGCGCGCCCCCGTCGGCGACTTCGACGCTGCCGTTGCCAAGGGCGACGCCGATATAATTTCCCTCGAAATAATTGCTGAAAACCTGATGGCGGTCGCCGAAGATCCGCAGGCCCTCGGTGTGGAGAAAAATGTTTCCGGCGATGATGCAGTCGTGACCGTGGCGCAGGGTGAACTGCGAGTTTGGACCGTCGAGAAACGTGTTGAAGCGATAGGTATTCCCCGAGGAGCGGTTCGAGATGAATTCATTCTGCCCGCGGCAACGCGCGAAAAGGTTGTGCTCCACCAACCCTGCGCCGGTGGACTGGCTGAGCGCGGTGAGACCGAAGCGAATCATCTCCGCGCCGTTCGGGCCGGGGTAGGCGACATCGTGAAAATAATTGTGGTGAATCCAGAGGCGGCGCGCGACCTGGCTCCCGGTGCCGGCGACGGCGATCAGGTTGCCGGTGGTTTTTTTGTCGCCGAAATCGTTATGGTCGATCTGCGCGTCGTCGCCGGTCACGGCGAGATAGGGGCCGTCGCCGGCGCAGTGAAACGTATTGCGCGTGAAGCGCACGCCGGCGGTGCCTTCGCCGATGGTGTTTTTGCCGGCGGCATGGGTGAAATTGAAACCGGTGACGACGATATGCTCCGCCGGCTCGACGAAATTGAAACCGCCCGCGCCGCCCAGCTCCACGCCGCCGATGCTTTCGGCCGCGATGATGATCGGGTGGGCGGCGGTGCCCCGCGATTTCACGGTGATCGCGGCGGTGGTGGTGTAGAGGCCGTTTTTCAGCGTGATGGTATCTCCGGGCGCGGCCACGTTGATCGCCGTTTTCAGCGCCGCGATGGAATCGACTAACGGTGTTGCCGACGGCGGCGACTCGACGGCGGGGGGAAGAGGGGCGGGAGGGATTTCCGCCGGAGGTTGGGCGCCGGCCGCAGTGGGGTCGGCAGCCATCGCCAACAGGAGGGGCCAGACGCGCAGCAGCGTGGTTTTCATGGGGCAGATTCGCGAGACGGGCGCCAGCACACGTGCAGGGATCGGGCGTCGCAAGCGCGGAGCGGAAAAAACTCGCTGGAGGATGCCGGCGGGCACGGAGCGGCGCGCGGTCATCACGCTTCTTGAAAATCCTCGCCGGTAAATTGCCGGCTCTGCGCGGTGTATTCCTGCAGCTCGATGAGATTGCCGTCGGGATCCTTGATCCAGGCTTGGTGCGAATGGTCGTTGCCGATTTTCCGTCCGGTCACCGCCACGCCGCGCGTTTCGAGGAGGTCGACGTAGCCATCTAGGTTTTCAACCTGCAGGCAAAAATGGTTGTAACGCATCAGCCACGGGTCGCGCGGCTCATCCAAAAGCTCGAGCGGCTTGGCTGACTGGCTGCGGCGGTGCGCATCGGCGTGGTCGAACACCTCGATGAACGTGGTTTCGCCGAGCGCAAAGTAGCAGCCGATCGCCCGGCCATCCTTGGCGAGATAGCGGAACTTGAGCGTCGCCCCCAGCGCGTCGCAATAGAACGCCGTCATTTGGTCGAGCCGGCTGGTTTTGAGGCAAAGGTGGGCGAGCTGTTTGATCATGGGATTCGTTTGGGGCGGTTTAATTTTCTGGGCAATCACGCAACGAGTTCCTTTTCCCCGGATCTTTCGTCAGGCGATTTCATGCGCTTTCCCCTTTCGATGCCTCCGCGATTTCTTTTTTGCACGGCGCTAAGTGCGGCCTTGGTCAGCCGGGCCGCCCTCCACCCCGAGATCGAATACGGCACCGCGTCCGGCGTGAGTCTACGCCTCGACGCGTGTGTGCCCGACGGTCCCGGGCCGTTTCCCGCCGTGATCCTCGTCCACGGCGGCGGTTGGAATGCCGGCGACAAAAGCGGCGGTCCGCAAAAAGGCTACATGGCGCCGATGCACGATCCGCTCACGGCGGCGGGGTTCGCCTGGTTTTCGATCAACTACCGGCTGGCGCCCGAGTTTCACCATCCGGCTGCCGTGGAAGACGTGGAGACCGCCATCCGCTGGGTGAAAAAACACGCCGCCGAATATCGCGTGGACGTGCGGCGTATCGCGCTTTCCGGCGAATCCGCGGGCGGTCAACTCATCGCCTTCGCCGCGGTGCGCGCCGATGAATCCACGCGGGTCGCCGCCGTCGTGCCGTTCTATGGCTTGTTTGATTTTGTCGCCGAAACGAAAACCCGCGGCTCGCTCAACCCGAGCTTTGCGCGGCTGTTCGGCCGCGACGCCATCGATGAGCCGATGCTCAAGCTCATGCACGACGCGTCGCCCGCCAATTTCGTGAAGCCCGGCCTGCCTCCCTTTCTCCTTGTCCACGGCACGGCGGATCAAAGCGTGAATTTTCAACAGTCGGTGGACATGCAGGCGCGGCTGCGAGCGGCCGGCGTGCCCTGCGAGTTGATCGCGATCAAGGATGGCCCGCATGGGATGCTCCCCTGGCCGGCGCTCGCCCCCGATTTTAAGGATCGGGTGATCGCGTGGCTGCGCGTCACGCTGCAGGTTCCGGCCCCGTCCGCCAAAGCCGCGCCTTAATTTTTCCGCATTCCTTTTCTCCTCACCCCGCCATGCATCGCACCCTGCTTTCCCTTCGCCCGATTTTTCAATCGCTGCTGACCGGCGCGGCCTTGCTCGCGGTGAGCCGGCTGACCGCGGCGGAGGCAACCCCCGCCGGCTCGCCCACGATTTTCGTCATCGGGGATTCGACCGCGCGAAACACGGGCAAGGGCAAAAGCGGCGAGCCGGCCGCCGGGTGGGGCACGCCGCTCGCCGATTATTTCGACGCGGGAAAAGCCACCGTCGCCAACGTGGCGCACGCCGGGCAGTCGAGTCGCACCTACTACAATCTCCCGGGTGACTGGCCCAGCGTGCTGCCGCAGATCAAGGCCGGCGATTTCGTGCTGCTGGTTTTCGGCATCAACGACGGCGGCCCGCCGAAAACCGCCGGCGCCCGCGGCTCGATCCCGGGCATCGGCGATGAGACCGTCGATTTGCCCAGGGATGACGGCACGGTGGAAACCGCGCACACCTACGGCTGGTATTTGTCCGCGATGGCCGGCGCCGCGCGGGAGAAAGGCGCGCACGTTTATTTTTTAACCGTGACCACGCGGAATATCTGGACGAATCCGAAGGCGAAATTCCGCGACGCCACTCCGGCCGAGCCGCTCCCCGCCGACTACGACCCGAAGGAGGATCGCATCGAGCGCGGCACCGCGAACGGGAAATACACGCAATGGACCAAGGAACTCGGCCGGAAGCTCAACCTCCCCGTGCTCGACCTGACGAACCTCTGCGCCGACCGTTACGAAAAGCTGGGCCGCGAGACCGTGAACGCTTTCTACAGCGACCACAATCACACCTATCTGCCGGGGGCGGATTTCGTCGCGGCGGCGGTGGTCGCGGGCCTGAAGGCCTTTCCGGACGGCCCGTTCATTGCGTTGCTTTCGGAAAAAGGGAAAGCCGTCGCGCCGGCAGCGGCGGGCTACGTGAGCGCAAATCCCGCGCCGAAAAACTAGGCCGCTTTTTCCCGCGCGCCGGGGATGAGAAATTTTGTTTGGTTAAAGCGTTTCTTTGCCGGCCCCGGGGCGGGCATCGCGCATCGTCGGTAGCCGGGGCGCTTCCCGCTTGCGACGCAGGTGGGGCTTCCCTGTTGCTTCGGGCGCGTCGCTGTTCCTTCCCGAAACCCCCATGTTCAATCGCACCCCGTTCAAGTCGCTCGCCGGTTTTTTCTGCTCGCCGTGGCCTTCGCGGAAATCGTGCGGGCCGCTTCCGCCGCGGCGCCGGATCTCACGCTAAGCAACGAGCCGGGTTCGCTGCAGTTCACCTTGTTCGCCGATGACCGCGGTCTCGCCTACCGCGTCGATCATCTCGACCACGGTGCGGCGACGCCCGTGTTGGAACGTTCCCCGCTCGGCCTCACGCGCACGGATACCGAACTGACGGACGGCCTCACCTTCGTATCCGCCACGGTGGCGACGGTGGTCGAGGACAACTACACGCTCACCTCCGGCAAGCGGCTGAAAATCCGCGCACGCGGCGTCGAGCGCACGTTCACGTGGCGCAACGCCAAGGGCGTCCGGCTCGATCTCACGGTGCGCGCGTATCCCGACGGCGTGGCTTTTCGCTACGGTTTGCCGGGGCAGAGTTCGCAATTGCTGCAAATTTCCGGGGAAGCCACGGGGTTCAAGTTCCCGGCGGGCGGCCGCGTGTGGGCGCAGCCTTACTCGAAGGTCGATGTCTGGGCGCCCGGCTACGAGGCGGACTACGTCAATGGGGTCCCCGTCGGCACCGCCGCGCCGACGGCCGAAGGCTGGGCGCTGCCGCTCCTCGCCCAGGTGAACAATCTCTGGGTGCTCATCACGGAGACGGCGCTCGAGCCCAGCTACTTTGGCGCGCATCTCGAACCGCGCGCGGAGGGCGGCCTCTATCGCGTGCGGTTGCCCGAGGCGGCGGAGACCTACGGTGTCGCGCCGCAGGCGGCGAGCATTACGCTGCCGTGGAATTCGCCGTGGCGCGTGATCATCGTGGCAAATCGCGCCGGCGGGATCGCCGAGTCCACGCTCGTCACCGATCTCGCTCGCCCGGCCGAGTTCGCGGACACGTCGTGGATCGAGCCCGGCGTCGCCTCCTGGAGTTGGTGGAGCGACATGGGGAGCCCGCGTGACTACGCGAAACTCGCGCTCTCCGTCGATGCGGCGGCGAAGTTCGGCTGGCGTTACACGCTGCTCGATCTCGGCTGGCCCGAGATGGTCGGTGGCGACATCCGCCAGCTCGTCGCCCACGCCAAGGACCGGGGCGTCAATCTCATCGTGTGGTATAACTCCGGCGGAAAACACAACCAGGTGCCCGAGGCCGGCCCGCGGGATTTGCTCACCGATCCGCTGGGGCGCGACGCCGAATTCGCCCGGATCTCCGCCCTCGGCATCAAGGGCATCAAGGTCGATTTCATGCAGAGCGACAAACAATACGTGATCGCCCTCTATCACGACATCCTGCGCGACGCCGCGCGGCACCACCTCGTCGTCGACTTCCACGGCTGCACGATTCCGCGCGGCTGGCAGCGCACCCACCCGAACCTGCTTTCGATGGAGGCCGTGCGCGGCGGCGAGCAGTATTGGGACAAGACCTTCGCCGAAAACGCGCAGACTTTTAACAGCATCTACGTTTTCACCCGCAACGCCATCGGGCCGATGGATTACACGCCCGGGGTTTTTAGCGATGTCACTACGCCGAACTCGCAACGGGAGCCGCATCTCACGACCAACGCCCACGAACTCGCGCTGCTCGTGGTCTTCGAGAGCGGACTCCAGCACGTGATCGACGCCGCCGCGAGCCTCGTGACCTTGCCGGAGTATGTGCAGGATTATTTCCGCGGATTGCCGGCCGCGTGGGATGAGACGCGCATTCTCGCCGGCGCGCCCGGGGAACTCGCCGTGGTCGCGCGCCGGCGCGGGGACATGTGGTATCTCGCCGGTATCAACGGCGAGAAAACCGCGAAGACGATTCGCGTGCCGCTCTCGTTTCTCGGCGGCCCGGCCGCGGCCACGCTCATCACCGACGGAGCCACGCCGCGCGAATTCGCGCAGCGCAGCTTCACCGCGCAGCCCGGCGATCAGCTCGAAATCAATCTCGCCGCGCGCGGCGGTTTCGCCTCACGCCTGCGGCGGAAGTGAGCGATGGCGCGTATCACGGCGCCGCAGGGAATTGATAGAGCGTATAAAACGCCTCGAAGCCCGGCCCCGCCAGCGCGCCCCAGACGGTTTTGCCGGCGAGGACGAGGTGGTAGACGCGCGCGGTCTGCTGCGGATGCACCGTCGGTTGATCGGTCTTCCCCAGCGTCACGCGCAGCGTGGTCCGGTCGGCGCCGATCTCCACCCGCATGACTGGCTCCGCGTGTTCATCGAGCTCGGGTGAGCCGTAGTCGGGCGCATCGCGGTAAACCCACGATTTGATCGCGAGCGCGGCGGCGAGATCTTTTTCCGCGAGCCCCGCGGGAATCGCCACGGTGAAGTGAAGCTCGAAACCGCCGGGCACCGCCGATACGCGCTGGATCGCGGGCGGGATCGTTTTCCCGTCCCACACGAGGTGTTGCAGGCTGGCGACTCGGCCGCCTTTCGCCTGCCAGCCGCGGCCGGTTTGGCCGAGCAGCAGGCTGCCGTCCGCCAGAAACAGCGGCCGCATCACGCCCGACTCGAGATCGGTCGCGAAGGGAATCACCGCGCCTTGCTCCTGGTCGCCGACCCGTTCGATCACGACGCGAAGCAGGTTCGATTTCGTCTGGTCGCCGATCAGCATCTGCCCGGCAAACGGGCCGAAGCGGCCGCCGGTGGTATCCCAGGCGGGATTGCCGGGTGAGTTGGCCAGCCGGTTTTGTGGAAACAAAATCACGGCGCGCTCGCGTTGATCCTGCACTTTTCCCCAGGCGATTTCCGGGGAGGCGGGTGTCATGCCCGGGCGGTCAATCAGGCCCGCGGGGTGTCCGTAGAACGCGCCTTGCTTCAGCACAAAAAGTTTCGAGGTGCCGACATATTCGCCCTGGTTTTCCGCATACCACAGGCGGCCGTCGGGCGCGAAGGCGAGGCCGGCGGGGCTGCGCAGGCCGTTCGCCCAGGGTTCGAATCCGCCTTGCGCGGGCACGCGCGCGGCCCAGCCGCGAAAGCCACCGGTGGTCCCCATATATTTGCCGCCGGCGCGATAGCCGACGTCGTCCTGGCTGGCGTCGTCGAGATTCAGCGTGATGAAATAATTTCCCGCCGCGTCGCGCACGGGGCCGTGCAAGTAGGCGTGGTAATTGCCGTGGTAGCTGAACGCGTCCGTCATCGTTTCAAACGTGTCCGCGAGTCCATCGCCGTTTGTGTCGGTGATGCGGGTGACTTCCGCTTTTTGCCCCACGACGAGGCGGAGCCCGTGCTCGTCCTCCACTTGCACGCCGAGGCTGTCGAACGTGCCCTCGGCGAAGAGCCGCCACTCGCCTTGCACGAGCCGCCAGATGCCGGCGGTGCGCGTCGCGACGACGAGCGTGCCGTCCGGCGCGGTGGCGAGGCCGAGCGCCTCGAAGAGCATGTCGCGCCCGTAGCTATCCTTGGGCCCGAGATACGTCTCGGCGCGGTAGCCGACGGGCAGGGTTGATTTCGACGGCTCGACGACGAGCGGCTGGCGCCGGTAGTCGAAGGCAGACGGCTTCGCCCGCCACGCGTTTTGCGCGAGCGTGAGCCGGCCTTTCGCAACCGCGCCCGTGTAAGTTCCCGGCGGCAAAATCCAGCGTCCGCCGCGCAGCTCGCCCACCGACACTTTCACGGTGCCCAGCACGCCCTCGTTGATCGCGAACGATTGCGGCGTGGCGAATTTTCCCTCGACGAAAAGGCTCACCGCGCCATCGGCGGCGAATTCCGCGCGCACGGCCACGACGTTGCGCCCGACGCGGTAGTTGAAGGTGGGCGAGGCCAGCGGCTGTTTCGAATCCCGGGCGTAGCCGAGAAACTGCGCGTCGACCGCGGCGAGGCGGTCGAGGTGGTCGCGCGCATCGTTGATCGACTGGCGCACCGTGTCGCCGTCCTTAAATTTTGCATCCTTGAAACTGAAGTCGATGGGTTCGCCCTGCGCGTTGAGCGGGGCGAGCAGGACGGCGGTCGTGCCGAGATCGATCTCGCGGCTCTCGAAGCCCATCTTGAAACCATTGCCGCCGCGATTGAGCAGTTCGCCGGACAGGTCGAGAAATCCGCCCTGCCAGATTTTCACGACGGCGAGCACGCGGGGATCGAAGGTGAAATTGATCCCGTTGGGCTGGCCCACATGGATCGCGCGGCCGGACACATTGGCCATCGGCCCGCGTTGGATGCGCACGGTGCGGTCGATGAGCAACTGGAGGCGATCCGTCATGGGATCGTAGTTTTCCGGGCCGGTTTCCTTCACCAGCCGAATCACGGGGCCCTGGTTTCCCACCTCATTGAGCGTGCCGAGATAGGAGGCGATGGCGTCGATTTGCGGATCGGAAACGACGGTGGGCGCGTAGGCCGGCATGACGGGCAGATACGGTTTGCCCACGGTCGGCCCCTGCTCGGCGATGGCCACCTCTTCGAGCGGCGTGCGCACGCTGCGTTGGAGGTAACCGCGGTCGGCCTTGATCGTGAAGCGGTGGCCTTCGCCGGCGATGATCGCGCGGTCGCGCGGCTCGAGGGTGAACAGGCCGAAAAGATTCGGGCCGGTTTTCAGCGAGGCGTCGTCGCGCTGCACGGCGTGGCACTCGATGCAGCCGACGGCGCGGAAGGTCTCCTCGCCGCGTTTCACGAAATCGACGAGCGCGGCGGCGTTGCTGGGCTGGCCGCTGGTTTTCGGCACCTGCACGGCGCCGAAATCGGCCGGCCGAATCGAGAAATCGCGAATCGCGAGACTGCCCTGCTCGACGCTGATCGTGGTGTTGCCCCCGGCGTCGTGCCAGTTGAAATCCGCTCCGCGCGACCAACCGGTGGGCACGGTGTTGGCCTGCACGACCTGGCCGTCGATCTTCACTTCCAGCAGGAGCGCGTCCTGGGTTTTATTGCGCGCCTCGTCGAAGCGCGGGGCGCGAAATTTCGCCTCGAGGATTTGCCAGGTTCCGGGTTTGCCGGGAGGATTTACGAGCGGCGGTTCGCCGGCGGGATGGGCGTCGGTTGCGGTCGGTTCCGCCATCGCGCCGAGGCCGCCCAGGCCCTGCGCGGCGAGCTGGATCCGATAGCGGCCCTCCACGTAGAGACCGGCTTGTGCGTTAGCCGTGAGCATGAATTCCATCCGCAGCACGGAGTCGCCGAGGTAGGCGTTGGTGCGCAGCTGCGCCGGCTTCGCGGGCGTGTTTTGGCCGGCGTGATAAAGGATCGCAGCGGTGCCGGTGGTCGCTTCGAAGCGCGAGCCATCGGGGGCGAGCGCAACCGTCTCGGCGGGCAACCATGCCGGGTTGGCGAAAAACCACGCGGCGGGTCCGGCGGGTGGGGCTGCGCGCGTGGCGGACGAGAGGGCGAGCAACAACGGGAGGACGAGCAAGACGGAGCGGGGGATTTTCATCGCGAGGGTCTGGGGGAGAGGAGTGGGGAGAAAACAACGGTCCGGGTTAAAATTGCGATCTTCGAGTCGGACCTCCATCGCGCCGAGATGAGAAGGTTTGTTTGGCATGGATGTTTCTTTGCCGGCGGCGGATCATTCCGCGGGCGGCCCGGCGCACTCGACAAACCGGCTGCGGTGGAGCCAGTTTCCGTTTCGACAATTTTTCCTTCGGTGGAATTTCCCACTCCCGCTCATCCCCTCACGCCCCATGAGAATTGGCCTCAACACGTTTCTTTATGCCTCACCGTTCACCACGAAAAGCGCGCGACTCTTCGCGCGCTTTTCCCGCTGGGGCTTCGACACGGTGGAAATCGCCCTCGAAGCCCCGGGGCACATCGATGCGGCCAAGGTGAAGGCCGCTGCGGACCGCGCCGGGCTTGCCATCGGCAGCATTTGCGCGGCGATGGGGCCCGGGCGCGATTTCCGCGGCACGGCCGCCGAGCAGCGCACCGCGATGATTTATCTTCGCGGCCTGATCGACCAGGCGGTGTTGCTCGGCTGCCCCTCGGTCATCGGCCCGGTTTATTCGGTGGTCGGCAAGGCCGATGCCGTGCCCGCGCCGCAGCGGAAAAAGGAATGGGCGGCAGTCGTGCGAAATCTGAAGGCCCTCGCGCGCTACGCGGAGCGGAAGGGAGTCACGATCTGCATCGAACCGCTCAACCGCTTTGAAACCGATTTTCTCAACACGTGCGACCAGGGCCTGAAGCTCGTCGCCGCGATCGGGTCGCCGGCGGTGAAGCTGCACCTCGACACCTTCCACATGAACATCGAGGAAAAGGATCTCGCCGCGGCGATTCGGAAAGCGGGCCGGCAGCTCGGCCATTTCCATGCCTGCGGCAGCGACCGGGGCACGCCGGGCGGCGATCACACCGACTGGCCGGGCATCGCGAAGGCGCTCAAGGCGGCCGGCTACCGGGGCGATGTCGTCATCGAGTCGTTCACGCCCGACGTGAAGGTGATCGCCCGCGCCGCCGCCATCTGGCGCCAGATCGAGCCGAGGCGCGATGACATCGCGGTGAACGGCCTCGCGTTTTTACGCAAGGCGCTGAAGTGAGCGCGCGCGGCCGCGATCCCCGGTAAACTCAACCTGCCTTTCCCCGCTCATGAAACTCATCCCATTGCTCCTCTGGTTCGCCGGTGCGCTCGCCGCGGTTTCGGCGGCGGAGGCCCCGAAGAAAATCGTCTTCATCGCCGGCCGCGCCAGCCACGGCCCGCTGCAGCACGAGCATCGCGCCGGCTCGATGCTGTTGCAGAAATGCCTCGCGGATTTCCCCGGCGTGACGACGCGGGTTTACGACAACGGCTGGCCTTCCGTCCTGCGGGACGGGGTGCGCGCGGACGACAACGCGGCCCTCGACGGAGCCGACGCCATCATCATCTACAGCGATGGCGGCGGCGGACATCCCGCGCTGGTGCAGGATCACCTCGCGGTCTTGGACCGGCTGATGCAGCGCGGCGTAGGGCTGGGGCTGATTCACTACGCGGTCGAGCCCACGATCCCGAAAGGCCAGCAGGAGTTCATCGATTGGGTGGGCGGCGCATTCGAGCTCAACCTTTCGGTCAACCCACACTGGAAGGCCGACTTCGCCGCGTTTCCCGAACATGCCGTGACGCGCGGCGTGAAACCCTTTTCCACGAGCGACGAATGGTATTTCAACCTGAGGTTTCGCGACGACATGAAAGGCGTGACGCCGATTCTCACGGCCGTGCCACCCGCCACGGCGATGAGCCGCCCGGATGGGCCGCACGAGGGCAATCCCGCCGCCCGCGCCGCGGTGGCGAAGGGCACGCCACAGACCCTCATGTGGGTTTCGGAGCGACCCGGAAACGGCCGCGGGTTCGGTTTCACCGGCGGGCATTTTCATCTCAACTGGAAAGACGACAGCCAGCGCAAGCTCGTGCTCAACGCGATCCTGTGGGTCGCCGGCGTGGAGGTTCCGCCCGGCGGCGTCGTTTCCACGGTCACGGACGAGGATCTCACTGCGAACCTTGACGTGAAGCGGGTGCGCCCCGTGCCCGCGGCGGGCAAGGAGTGAGGCGCCCGCGCGCCATCATTCCCCCTGAAATATGCCCAACCTCACCGCCGCTCCGTCCGCGTTTTTAGCTGGCTCCAGGGCGCTCGCTCCCTCGGCGAATGCGTTGCGGAAAAAATTATCCGGGCCGTGGTGGTTCGTCGTGCTGGCGTTTTTCGCGACTCCGGGTTTCGCGCAAACGCAGACCGTCGTCCAGAAATACGGGAGGCTTCGCGTGGAGGGAAACCGCATCGTGGACCAGTCGGGTGCCGCCGTGCAGTTGCGGGGCATGTCGCTTTATTGGAGCCAGTGGATGCCGAAATATTGGAATGCGGACACGGTGCGCTGGCTTCGCGATGATTGGAAAATCACGGTGATCCGCGCCGCCATGGGGGTGAACGGAACGACCGACGGCTACCTCGTCGATCCCGCCGCCGAAAAAAAGCGCGTCGCCGCCGTCGTCGATGCGGCGATTGAGCTGGGGATCTACGTCATCATCGACTGGCACGACCACACGGCGAGTGAGCACGAGGCTGAGGCGCGGGCGTTTTTCGCCGGGATGGCGGAGCGCTACGGCAACGCGCCCAACGTCCTCTTCGAAACTTGGAACGAGCCCCTGCGGGTTTCATGGGGCGGCGTCATCAAGCCTTACCATCAGGCGGTGGTGTCCGCCATCCGGCAGCACGCGCCCGACAGCATCATCATCTGCGGCACGCGCAATTGGTCGCAGGAAGTGGCGGAGGCCGCCGCCGATCCCATTCCCGGAACGAACATCGTCTACGCGCTCCATTTCTACGCCAACACCCACAAGCAGTCGTTGCGCGGCAAGGCACAGGCCGCGCTCGACCAGGGAGCCGCGCTCTTCGCCAGCGAATATGGCACCACGGACGCCAGCGGCAAAGGCACGGTGAATGCGGCCGAGACGAGAACGTGGTGGGATTTTCTCGACCGGAATAAAATCAGCCACGCCAACTGGTCGGTCGCGGATCTCGCGGAGTCGTCGGCTGCCTTGGTGGCCGGGGCGAGTGCGCGCGGCGGCTGGCCGCTGGCTGAGATCAAGGAGTCGGGGCAACTGGTCCGCAGCGAGTGCATCGCGAAGGCGCCCGATCTCGTCGTCGCCGCCCGGCCGCCTTCGCCGACCCGGGTGCCGTAGCGCCGGATTACCGGGCCGGGGCCGGCGCGCTGGCGGGCGCGGGTGCCGCACCGGCCGGCACCAGGAGCGTGCGGTTGCCCTGATCCTTCGCGTCGTCGGTGCGCGGGTAGTCGCGCCAGAGCCAGCGGAGCATGTCGGGGAAAATCGCGCCGCCTTGCTTGCTGGAGTGCGTGCCGATGCCCCACGTGTAGTTCACGTCGTAGCCTTTCTCGGTGAGCGCCGCGACCATCTTGATGTTTTGCGCATGCCAGTCGCGCAGGGGATCGTAGGTGGCGGCGGTGTCGTTGCCGCGAAGGCCGCGGTTGTCGTTCACGCCGTCCTGGAGAAAAATCCGGATGGGTTTCCGCTCCGCGCCCCGGATGAGATCGGGATAAACGTGGCCGCCGCGCAGGTTCACGAAGCTGCCGATCGTGCTGACGATTTTCCGGAATTGGTCGGGCCGGTGCCACGCGACGGTGAACGCCGCGATCGCGCCGGAGCTGGCGCCGGCGAGCGCGCGATCGTCGGGATTCGCGGAGAGGTTGAATTGCTGGTTCAACAAGGGCAGCAGCTCGTCGATGATCACGCGGGCGTATTTGTCGTCGAGGGCGTTGTATTCCTGCGGGCGGTTGGAGGACTTGTCGCCCCAATCGGACTGGCTCGCCTCGGGTTGTCCGGGCTGGCGGCCGGGGTTGATGAAGACGGCGATCGTCACCGGCATTTCGCGGCGGTAAATCAGGTTGTCGAAAACCTGGGGCACGCGGTAGTCGCCCGTGAGACGGAGCCACGCCTGGCCGTCTTGAAAGATCATGAGCGCGGCCGGTTTCGCCGGGTCGTATTGGGCGGGGACGTAGGTGCAGTAATCGTGGAGCGTGCCGGGATAGGCTGCGCTCGGCAGTTTCGCCCACTCGCTGACTTTGCCCTGAGGCACGCCGGGGTGCGGCTCGGAATCGGGGCCGAGTCGGTAAACATCATCCGTCGGCGCGGCGAAACTGGCTGGGCCGGCGACGGCGAAAAGTGCCAGCAGGCCGACGCGTGCGACGAACGCGAAGCTCCGGGACGGAGGGTGAAAAAACGGAACGGGATGGGGTGCGGCATTCATGGGGGTTCGCCGAGACAGAGCACGATTTCGGCGCCACCGCCAGTCGGAGGAAGGGAAGGAGAGCCGGATTTTTTGCGATGCGTCCGGTTTCGGCGCAGCGGTCGATCAGGGCGCGAAGGCGGCGATCTCGCAGCGCGGTTTCTCGAGCGTCAGGCGTTCGTGAACGGCCTGATCGTCGCGCGGCCCGCGCACGAGGAGAAACACGGTGTAGCCAATCGCGGGCAGCGTCTTGAGCAGGACGGCATCGAATTGAAAATGTCGCGCGGCCGATGGCGGGAACTGGAGGAGAATTTTCACATCCCCATCCTGGCTCAACTCGGTCGCGACGCTTTTCGGAGCGAGCGTTTTTCCGTCGGCGGTGACGGTGAGAAAATTCGGTGCGCGGAGCTGAAGCGTCGCGTGGAGCTGGGTGAAGCGTTCGGGCGAGATCGCAGCGGCGGGTTTGCCCTCGGCGAGCAGGCGGCTGGCGGTGGACGATGCGAGGGTGAGGCGAAGTTCGAGCCCCTCGGGCAGGAGGCGGGCTTGCGCGGTGAGGTCGAGCGGGTCGTGCGCTCGCGCGGAGGCGCACGACACGGCGAGCAGCAGCGCGAGCTTGAGCAAGTTCAAGCCGGTCATGGATGGGGCGTGAAGTGTTCGCCGGGGAGAGCGACCTCGCGGTCGGCGGGCGTGAGGGCGGGGGTCGCGCGCGCGTAGCGGGTGGCGGCCGCGGGATCGGAATCGGTCCAGACTTGGACGACGCGCGCGAGGGTGCGCGAGCGCAGCATCGGATCGGCGATGCTTTCGGCCCAACTGATGGCGACATCGGGGTGACGCACGGCGAGCGCGCGATGGGTGGCGATCAACGAGACGGCCAGATCGGTGTCGGGACTCGGCTCGCGTTGATCGAGCCAGCGGGAGGCGGCGGGGAGATCGCGCTCGATCCAGAGGCGGAGGGCTTCGCCGAGCGCATAGGCGCGCGTGTCGCCGGAGGGCAGGCGAGCGGCGTAGTCGGCGAGCGAGTCGGGTTGATTTTGCGCCCAGTTCACGACGGCGGCGCGCCAGGCGAGATCGCGGAGCGCGGGGTCGACGAGGGAGTCGGCGGCGAGCGTGGCGGCCTGGGGCTGTTGTTCGCTCCAGCGGGAAAACGCGAGGGCAGTCCAGACTTCGCGTTGCGCGGAGTGGCCCGTGCGGGCGAATTGCGCGGCGCTCGCGAATTCGCCGGCTTCGGCGAGCGCGGTGAGCAGGAGGCCGCCGTGCGCGGTGGCTTGGTCGGGAAACGCGGCGGCGTAGCGTTGCGCGAGGGCGAAGGCGGCGGCCGGTTTGGCGGCGGCACCGGCGAAGCTCGCGGCGATGTCGCGTCCGCGATCTTCGCTCGCGGGCTGGCGGATGATCCACGCGGCGACGGCTTCGGGTGCGCTCGCGGCCCAGCCGCGCAGGGCGGCCGAACGCCAGAGAGAGCGACGCGCGAGATGCGGTTCGGCGAGCGCGAGCGCGAGGGCTTGCTCGGGCGCGCGCGCGGCGTAGCGGGCGAGCCACGCGGCGGCTGCGGCATCGCGCGCGGCGCTGGGCGGTTGGTTTTGAAATTGCTCCCAGCCGCCAGTGGCGGTGGGAGAGGGCGCGCCCGGTTCAGGGGTGGAATCGGGCGCGGTCCCCAAGTTTACGTCGACGCGATGGCCGGCGATGCTCGGGCGAGTATCCCGGGCGGGCGCGAGGGATTTTTCCCCGGGCGGGTGGAGCCGGCCGATTACCAGTCCGGCGCACAGCGCCGCGAGGACCGCGACGAGCGTGCTGACGGACGGGCGAAGGGGCGGATGGGGCTTCATGACGACAGGGCGGCCCGGAGTGGGCCGCCCTGAGTAGGATCAATTGAAGAATCGGATCGTGATCAGGGCACGGTGAGCGTGTCGATGTTGCCGAGATCGGTGCCGGTGGATTCGAGGCGGACCGTGTTGGTCGGGCCGGTGAGGAACGGCACGGTGACGCTGAGGTTCGCCCACGTCGTCCAGCTCCCGCTCGGGTTGAACGTGATGTTTTGCGCCACGCCGTTGACGAGGAGGCGTCCGGTGCGGGCGCCGGCCGAGGCGCCGTTCGCGTAGCGGAAGGTGATCGTTTTCGAGCCGCCCGTGCCGCCGTTCAGATTTCTAAATTCCGCGTAGCCACCGGTCGTCGGGAAATTCAGGAAGCCCGCACCGGTGAAGCCGGTGTTGTTGGTATCCACCGTGACGCCGCCGCCGAACGCGGTGTTCTCGGCCTGGATCGTGCCGGAGGAGTTGATGTAAACGACGTTCGGCACGGGTGGCGTGGCCATGCCGCTGCCGAGATAGTAGTCGGGTAGCGGCGACTGCATGTAGCCCTTGATCGTCTCGTGATTCCGGTAGGCGGGATTTTGCGAGAGCGAGTAGATGCGGGTCGTCGTGGGGATGTTCGTGGTGAAGATCATCAGCTCGGTGTAGGTGGAGTTCATCGCGATGAT
>JANYBX010000399.1 GCA_025360615.1 Opitutia bacterium | reverse complement strand
GCCTGGCCCGCGAGGAAGGCCTCATCGGCGTCGGTCTTCGAGGCGCAGTGGGCGGCGGCGCGCTGCATGAGGCCGGGCTTGGCCACGCGGACTTTCACGCCGGGAATATTCTGCTCGATGATCTCGCCGAGCGCATCGCCGGCGCCGCCGAGCTTGGCGTGGCCGAAGGCGTCGGTGGCGGCATCGGCCGCGAGGTAGTTGCCATTGGCATCGGTGAGGCCTTCGGCGACGACGATCTGGCAGAATTTCTCTCGTTTCAAAACGCGGCGGATGTCCTCGATCACCTTGGCTTGGTCGAAGGGAATCTCGGGGAGGAGAATGAGGTGCGGCGGATCGTGCGGGTGATCCTTGCGCTTCGCGAGCGCGGCACCGGCGGCGATCCAGCCGGCGCTGCGGCCCATGACCTCGATGATGGAGACGAGGTCGCCCTGACCCATCGCCGCGCTGTCGCACGCGATTTCGCGGACGGTGGTGGCGAGATATTTGATCACGCTGCCGTAGCCGGGGGTGTGGTCGGTGAGGGGGAGATCGTTGTCGATGGTCTTCGGCACGCCGATGACGCGGAGTTCGTAGCCCTGCGCCTGGGCGAGCTTGGAGATTTTGTCCGCGGTGTCCTGCGAGTCGTTGCCGCCGATATAGAAAAAGTAGCGGATGTTGTGCGCCTTGAACACTTCGAGGACGCGGTCGAAATCGGCCTGTTTCTTGAGCTTGTAGCGGCACGTGCCGAGAGCGGCGCCGGGGGTGTGCTTGAGGGCGCGAATCTGCTGCTGGGACTCGGCGGCGAGGTCGATCAGGTCTTCCTGAAGGATGCCGAGCACGCCGTTCAACGTGCCGTAAATCTCCTCGATGCACTCGTGGTTGAGCGCCTCGGCGATGACGCCCGCGACGCTGGCGTTGATGACGGAGGTGGGGCCACCGGATTGGCCCACCAAGACATTTCCTACGAGTTCAGCCATGACAGAGGTGTGTTAAATGAAAGGAGTGGAGAGAACGTGAAGGGCCAAACAAGCGCGTCGCCCCCGAGGGATGCAAACCCATTTTTAGGGGATCATGGCGGGAGCGGCCGACCTTCGGCACCGCAGGCATGGGGCGGAGAGATTTAACGCAACCGAGCGCGCGCAGGCGCCGTCTTAACCCGTTCCATGAACCTCATTCGCACCGCGGCGCGGTTGGTAATGTTGCTCCCCCTCGCAGCCCTCACGGGCATCCCCGCCGCCCATGCGGCTCCCGAAGCCCCCGCCAAACCGGCGAAAAGCAGCGGGTTTGTTTTCTCGCTGCTGCCAAAGTCGCTGCAGAAAAATCCCCGCCTTGATTTTAATATCATCACGGAGGTCACGCCCGCGGGCCGCAAGCTCACGCCCGCGACGCCGCAGCAACCCACCTACTACGTCTCCCAGGCGGGCAAGCAGTATACCGGCGGGATCAGCCCCGAGCAGAACCTGAAGGGGCCGTCGCCGGAGAAGCTGCAACAGATGATGGAGAAATCGCTCGCGGAGAACGGATACTTGGTGAGCGACGGAGCAGCCCATCCCGCCACGATCGCGATCATTTATCAGTGGGGTTCGCATAGCTTCGAGCCTCCGCCTGACATCGAGGCGCAAGATGCCGACGGGAACGCCATCGCCACGGCCGCCACGCCCGAAGTGGCGCTGCGAAAAGCCCTGCTTGACCGGGCGATGCTCCTGGGCGGCACGAAATTCGCCACGGAAGTCGTGAAAGCGATGCAACAGCTGGATCTAAAAGCGACGATGGGGCGCGATTTGACCCCGCAGGAGGGTCGCGGCGATCTCGTGGCCAACATGGGGGACCTGGTCCCCGACCCCTTCGACCAGCTGCGCGCGCGCAGCGCCGAAATGGACCGGCTCGTCAGCGAACTGTTTAGCAGCAGTTTTTTCGTGGTCGCCACCGCTTATGATTGTGCCGCCATGGCGAAAAGCCAGCGACTCATGCTCTGGCGCACGAAGATGACCGTGAATTCCATCGGGGTGAACATGCTCGAAAGCGTGCCGCCGCTCATCATCAACGCGGGGCCTTATTATGGGCGCGAGACGACGGAGCCGGTCGTCATCACGAAACGGGTTTCGCGCGAAGGCAAAGTCGAGGTCGGCACCGCCAGAATTGTTCCGGATGCCGCGCCGTCCGCAAAACCGGCTCAACCCGCGCCCGACAGCGAGAAGCGCTGAGCCCCGCTCAGCGCTGCGCCCACCCTGCTCACAACAACCGCGCCGGCTGGTAGTCGGCGGCGCCCTTGTGGCGTTTGGCGAGGGGCTTCACCTCCGCGACGAAGGCGTCGACTTGATGCGGCGCGGCGCCGACGAAGCGGGCGTTTTCGCCGAGGATCGACTGGAGGGCTTTTTTGCCGAGGCCGATGCGGCGGTCGCCGGCGAGACGGGCGAGGAGATTGGCGTCGCCATCGCCGGATCGAAGGGCTTTCGCGGCGGCGAGCGCGTGCTCCTTGATCGCCTCGTGCGCGGTTTCGCGGCCGGCACCGTGTTTGACGGCTTCCATCAGGATCGTCGTGGTGGCGAGGAAAGGCAGGTTGCGCTCATTCTCGGCGGCGACGGCGGCGGGGAAAACTTCCATCTGGCGCAGCACGGTGAGGTAGGTTTCCAGCAAGCCGTCGATCGCGAAAAACGCATCCGGCAGCGCGATGCGGCGCACGACCGAGCAGGAAACATCGCCCTCGTTCCACTGGTGGCCGGCGAGCGCGCCCGTCATCGTGACGTAGCCGGAGAGAATCGTGGAGAAACCGCAGATGCGTTCGCAGTTTCGGGCGTTCATCTTGTGCGGCATCGCGGAGGAACCGACTTGGCCCTCTTGAAAACCCTCGGTGAGCAGGCCCGCGCCCGCCATGAGGCGGAGCGTGGTGGCGAAGCTCGCGGCGGCGGCACCGACTTGGTGCAGCGCGGTCACGACTTCGAAATCGAGACTCCGCGGATAGACTTGGCCGACAGCGTCGAGCGAGGCGCGGAAACCGAGGTGCTTGATCACGCGGCCCTCGAGGTCGGCGACCTTGTGCGCGTCGCCGCCGAGCAGCGTGAGCTGGTCGAGCTGCGTGCCGACCGCGCCCTTGAGGCCGCGCACGGGATAACGTTCGATCAATTCCTCGATCCGCGTGAACGCGCAGAGCAGCTCCTGGCCGAACATCGCGAGCCGCTTGCCGAGCGTGGTCGGTTGCGCGGGGACGTTGTGCGTGCGGCCCGTGAGCATGAGGTCGCGATGTGCCTCCGCTTGACGCGCGAGCGCGAGCAGGCCGGCGGCGGCCTTGAACTGGACGACTTTCAACGCGCGGAAAATCTGGAGCTGCTCGACGTTTTCCGTGAGGTCGCGGCTCGTCAGCCCGAGGTGGATGAACTGGCGCTTGGCGAGCTCGGAGAATTCCTCAATGCGAGCCTTCACATCGTGGAGCGTGATGCGTTCGCGGTGGGCGATGGCGGGGAGGTTGATCTGCGCTTTGACGCGCTCGTAGTCCTTGATCGCCTCGGCGGGGATGGGCACGCCGAGATCGCGCTGGGCTTTCATCACCGCGATCCAGAAATCGCGCTCAAGCGCCACGCGGCCGTGCTGTGACCAGATGGCCTTCATGGCGGTCGAGGCGTAGCGTTCGGCGAGGACGTTGGGGATGGAGGAGCCGGCGGAGTCGGGCGAAGCGGGCGCGGGAGTTTCGGCGGAAGCAGTGGACGTCTTCAAGGGGCAGCGATTAGACGAAGGGACGATGTGAGAGCCAATGGGAAAATATTCGCGCCATCGACCCCGGGCCGAAAGGCGAATCGCCCCGGGCCGGATTTGCCCCCGGCTTCTCCCAACGGCCCATACCAGCCCGCGAGCCGCGCGGGTAGGATGAGGGTCTTAATCGCCATGAATATCTCGAATCACCCGCCGGCCTTTTTCCCGAAACCTTCTTTCCACAGTGCGCCCCCGCGTGATGGGCTCACCCTCGCGGCTCGCCGCGCGCTCGCGTCGTTTGAGAATGAGGCCGGTTTTTCGCGCCGACCTTTCTCTCAATTGGGCGGCGACCTCGGCCAGAATTCCCCGGGATATGTTCAGCCGATGAACCGCCATGCGGAGACCATGGCAGCATCGGGGCCCAACAACCGCGCCGTCCTCTTAATGAAAAATGGGATTCGCGGTCTCGCCAACGCGACAAGAAGCCTCTTTCCCGCAAGCTAACCGACCACGGGTCGAACCTGATCGAACTCACGCTGCTCGCCGTGATCGCGACCGTGGTGTTTTGGAAGCTCGTCGTCGGCTAGAGCGGGTGGGTTGCCCTCCCTTGGTAGTTCCTTCGGTGCCGGTCACCGAAGCGCAGCGGTAGTGATTTTGGCGGAGTGGAAAAGCGGTTCACCGCGTGAGACTACGTTCGTCCTTTCGGATTGTCGCGATCAGCTCCCCGAGCCTGCATCATGGCTGAATGAAACCCAGACGGATAGTGATTGGAGTAGTTGCCGTGGTTATGGTGTCAGCTTTCAGTGCCGTCATCGCCAATGCCGTCGATTATTTCAGATTTCGCAGCGCCGTCGCGAGAATTGAGGGCCTCCCCCAACCCGAGCTTCTTGCTATGGCTGACTACGCGCGGAGCGTTAAAGGGCTCTCCCGCTTCGCAGCGACAGAAGCACCGGGCGCGTTTCACTCACTCAAGTCGCTCAGCGGAAGTAGCAGCGAAGGAATTTGCGATTTGCTGCTCTACGAACTTGGAGAGGTTTATCTCTGGGTCAGGGTCGAGACGTCGCCCAGCAATCAGAGGATCAAGTATTTCACGAACTCAGGCGGCCCCCAAAGGACCAAAGTGGTTTGGGATCGGAGTTCGGAGTTTGTTAGAAGCGTTTCGCCAACCGGGCGTCTGGTTACGGTCGCTCGATGGTCGATGTATGACGGTCAAGCGTGGATCGTGCTGAAGAATCGGATCTGCGTGGTGCATAGAAATTCCGTCGCAGGTGGTGAGGATATCATATTGGCAAGTGTGCCGCTCGATATCGAAGGTTATAATAAGATTCTCGCGGCGCTTCGCACTCTCGGACCCTCAGTTCGCGGCAAAGACTACCGGGCGGACGGAGTCGCGGACGGTATCAGTCTCTGGATCAGCTTCACTCCATCCGGGGAAGAAGGGCCGGAAGATATCGCGATCAGCAATACTTGGGTTGAGGCCACGCGACCACTGCTTGACGCGATTTCGAAATTTGGACCCAAGGAATTTCCCATCGGGTTCGAAACCATCATTTCACGCGATGAGCTTTTAAGTAAACGTCCCGCCACCGTGCGCACGCTGCGCGAAGTGCAGGCTTTGGATTGGCCGGCGCCCAAGACGCCGTGGTGGTGCGTCTGGCGATCCTTCATTCGCTGAGGCAATCCGTGCCTGATCACGCCATTGGTAAAGCCACCCCTCACGCCGCCAGGCAGCGCACTGTCATCTCGCGCAGGACTTCCTCCTGCTCGCCGGAGCGGCGGATGATTTCCTCGAAGGCCGCGATGAACTCCTGCTGGTTGTCGATCAGGCGGCGCAACGTCGGGAGCTTCGCCGAGCCGGCGAGCTTGCCGACATACCACGCGTTTTGCGTGAAGAGATGATAGGAACTCTTGTCGGTCGCGCCGATGAAATGCTTCCCGTAAGCCGCCTGTGCCTTCGGCAATCCGTCGAGTCCGCGCGGGCCAAGGCGGGCGTCGCCGCTGTCGATCAGCGCGCGAACTTGGAGGAGGATGCGGTTGCGGTTTTGCAGGGCGCTGATGACGGGGCGTGCATCGCCGCCGGAGAAAAAATGCCGGTTGAGCGCAGCGAGCGTCCACTTCAGGTCGCCGCTGAAAAACGCCTCCGCGGCCTCGAAGAAATCACCTTCGGCGACGTTGGGCGTGAGCTCGGCGACGTGGGCTTCCTCGATCTTCGCACCCTCGCCTTGCGCAGCGCCCTCGCCGAGATAGGTGGCGAGCTTGCGCGTTTCCTCGACGAGGAGGCGGGTGTTGGCGCCGACTTTGGCGAGCAACAATTCCAGCGCGCCGGACGCGAAACCCACGCCGAGCAAGCGCGCCTCGGCCAGCGCGACGCCCGCGAGCGCTTCGCCGGCGTCGTCGCCATCGCCGCCCGCGAGGGCGAAGTCGGCGTTCTTTTCGCACCACTTTGGAAACGAGCGGCGGCGATCCACGGGCGATGCCGTGATGAGCACGCCGATCTCAGCGGGATTCACGGCGTCGAGGAGCTGCTGCAAATCCTCGACGAGTTTCAGCGTGCCCTCGGCGCGACCCGTCACGGTGTCGGCCAGAAAGTTCACGTCCTTCAGCCACACGACGCGCCGGCCGCCGAACATCGACACGGTCTGCACGCTCTCGCGGAAGCGATTTATCGCGGTTTCGACCTCGCTCATGTTGGCGGCGAAACCATTCACGGTCTCACGGGAAAACTCGTCGGGCACGTCGGCGGTGAGCGCGGCGAAACGCTCCGCGCCCATCCGGCCGACGAGGTAGTCGTCGGCACCGCAGATGAAGGTGAAATTTTTTGCCGGGGCCATCGCGCGTGATATGGCGGCGAAGCCGGGACGGGCGCACGAAAAAAATCGCCAGTCGTTCCCGCGTGGACTGAATCGGTGGTTTCCACCGTTCATGTTCACCGAACCCTCAGGCCC
>JANYBX010000392.1 GCA_025360615.1 Opitutia bacterium | reverse complement strand
TCCTACGACCAGATCAACGTGGTCGCGAATCGCGACGATCTCCTGAACATCCACCTCAAGGAGTTTTCGCTGATTTCCCCCGAGGTGCGCCTGAGCGGCACGGGAAAGATCAGCTATCGGGAAGGAGTATCTCCTCTGGCGCAGCCGCTCGAGTTGCGCCTGCAGTTGGGCGCGCGCGGTCGCGTGGAAAACCTGATGAACGAGGTGGCGCTCCTCGACGGAAAGCGCGATGACCTCGGTTACGCCAGCATGGCCGAACCGGTGCGCCTCGGCGGTTCTCTGGAGAATGTCGACCGGAGTGGCCTGAAAAAAATTCTCCTGGATGCGGCGATCCGAAAAGCGAAGAACTCGCTCCTGGACAATTTGGGCGGCTTTCTGGGGCGGTGATCGGCGTGTCACGCGCGTCTGGTTTAGCGGGCGGAGACGGTGATTTCGCGCTGCTCGTCGAAGAAAGTGTAGGGCTGCTTCTCCTGCGGATCGAAACAGACAAAGCGAAATAAAATCGCCCGCGTTCCCGCCTGCTCGAACGTCGTGGCGAGGATTCCGTGCCAGCTCTGGCGTTCACTGGGTTTGGCAGGCAACCGGGCAATCGCCTTCCCGGTCAGGAGGTCGACCACATCGATGTAGTCGAGTTTCCCGGTGGCATCGAAAGCCTCGTAGTTAATTTCGACTGGCGAGCCGGCGACGCTCGTGGCGGGCAGGTTTACCGCGGCGAATCTTGACTGGGCTTTCACCTCAAAGCTCAGCTCGCGCGTAGTCGCGCCGAGCGCATTGGTAGCCGTGATCGTGGCGTTGAATGCGCCCGCGCGCGGAAACCTCCCGCGGAGCAGGCCGGTGCGCTCGTCGAGTTGAAATCCCGCTGGCAGGCCGGTCGCGCGATAAGTCAGCGGGCTGTAGGCGGCGGCGAAGCGGTGGACGTATTCTCCCTCGGTGGAGGCGAGCTGGTGCAGGGGCGACGGGAAAAAAGGCGCGGCGGGTGGAGCGACATTGAGGCGATGGGCCTCGGGTGCGCGGCGCCCCAGCAAATCCGCGAGATTCACTGCAACATGGCTGGCAGGTCGCGGAAATGAGGCGCGCTCGTAGACGGCCATGGTGAGCCCGGCTGCTTCCAGGTCTCCCACGTGCCGCAGATGCGTTTCGCACCATGCGCTCATCTGCGGTCGCAGAGTTTCCATCTGCCGGTCAGATGGCCACGTGGCGGCCGGCGCGGCGGTGACGAGGCAAACGAAATCACTCTCCGCGAGACGCTGCAGTGCCTCCGCCGCTGCGATTTCAAAAATTCCAGTCGGCAGCGGTCCGGCAAAATGCAGCCAGCGGTGATGCCGCTCATAACCGAGCAGCTGGAACGACGCGGCGCCCAACCCCTCCGAGAGCCGCGTCACCGCCACGCTTGGCTCGTCCAGCCCGCATTCCTCGGCTCGAAAAAAGAAATAGTCGGCGAGGGCGTTAACCTTGGCCGCATCGTCGACTGACTTGGTTTCCGGCCGACGGATCATCGTTGTGACGAAGAGAGCCGCCGCTGTGAGGCCAATGGTTGCTCCCGTGATCACGACCATCCCTCGCCGGGCACTCCGCTCGAAATGCATCCAACCAAGAATCGCGAGCCACACGGTCGCGGGCAGAACGATGCTGACAGGTTGGGGCGCTTGGACGGTGTGCAACGACAGCACGGACACGGGCACGGCGAAAAAAATCAGTGTCACCCTCCACGCGTCGCGCAAGGGCAGGGGTGGGGCGATCCGATGGGGTCGTGGGATGACACGCGCGCTCCAGAGCGCGGCGCTGCCTCCCGCGAAAAGCACCAGTGCCACAAGACCGGTTTGCTCGAGGAGTGCTTGCGAGAGCACCCAGCGAAAGGCCGCGAGAGACCCTTGGTGGGATTCGCGCAACACCCGTTCCGGTCCCTCGATGTGGCCTGTCCAATAGTAGCCGCGAATCGTGGCTCTGCTGTGCCAGAGGAAAGGCCCGCCCATCCCGAGTGCGACGAATCCGGAGAGAAGCAAGCGTCCGCAGCGTTTCCATCGGTCAGCGTCGCAGAGCACGGCTGCCAATAGAGCGGCGTAGATGAAAACAAAATAAACCGCGGTCAAATAACGCGTGAGCACCACCAGCCCGACGGCTGCGCCAAACCCCAGCGCCCCGCGCGTGGAGCGAAAGCCCTGGCCGGCGATGGCGGCGGCCAGCGCCACGCCGTAGGCGCACGCCGCCATCCAGTCCAAGCGGAAATCCACCGCCGAGCCGGAGCCGCCCGACCACGGGCCATGCAGCG
This sequence comes from Opitutia bacterium, assembly GCA_025360615.1. Classification (GTDB taxonomy): domain Bacteria; phylum Verrucomicrobiota; class Verrucomicrobiia; order Opitutales; family Opitutaceae; genus Tous-C4FEB. Next base: position 2,275 of record JANYBX010000392.1, on the reverse strand, counting down.
CCAACAGGAAGGCGATGGAAACCCACGCGCTGACCATCGAGCCGGACATTTTTCGAACGGTGAAAAATGTGGCGGTTTGCAGACCTAGAAACGCCAGCAGGTTGAGGGCGAGCGCCGCACTGCGGGAAGGTCCGCAAATTTTGAACAGCAGCAGTGCCCAGAAATCGTGCAGCGCGCCTTGGGGGGAAGTGTTCGTGAGGGTTTCCTTCGCGCCAGCGAGAAAGCCGCTCGTCTGCGCGTGTTCGTAGCCTTGATAGGCCTCGGTCAGATATTGGAGCTGGTCATACCACTGGGGAAAAATCCACGCGTGATCGCGCGACGCCGTCAGGTGAAAGAGGGCAAACTCCGCGAGGAAAACGGCCGCCAGCGCCAGAGCGTGAACGAGTTTAAATGGTATGGATGGCGAGTCCTCCCGTCGTGATTCCATCCAGAGGTGATAGAGGCGCGGGCGAAAATATGTCGAGCGTGGCGAATTTTCGGGGCGTCCCTGGCGGACGCCGTCCTACTTTTGCCCAGGCAGCGTGAGGCGATAGACCAGCACCATCGTGTCGTTTTCCACGCCGCTGGCATCCTTGTAGGCGACGCCGTCCTGAAAGCCGGATTGCGTGATGAAGTCATTGTCGTTGCCGACAAAAAGAAACCAGTCGTTCGGCGCGGCGGGATCGAGTGCGGGCACGAGCGCGAGGGCTTCCCACTTTTCCGAGAGATTGTTGGCGTCGTCGGCGGGGCCGTTGTGCAGGCCGAATTTCGCGAGCTGGGCGGCGTCGTTCAGGTCGATGAACTCAGCGCGCGCGGCGGGCACGATGCCCGTGGCGAGCACGCCGTGGGGCGCGACGGGCGTCGCTGGCGAATCGTAGGGCGTGCCGGCGAGGTTGGTCGCGCCGGCGAGATCGTAGAGGAGGATTTGGCGGTAGACGGAGGCGGGCTTTTTGCCGCCGTGGCCCGCGCTGTCGCGCGCGAGGACGAGCAATCGCGTGGCGCTGATCGCGCAGATTTCGCTCTGCCCTGCGACGCGCGGGGCAGAGCCGGCTGGATGCGTGGGAAGCGTGAGGATGTATTCGCCGGTGAGTTTCGGCGTGGCGGTGGTCACATCGTAGGCGAGCAGGCGGGTGTGCTGGCGCGGGCTGGTGTTGCCGTCGCCGCCGTCCTGGCGTGTCGCGGATTGAAGGAGGGCGAAGAGCGTGTGGCCGTCGGGTGAAAGCGAGAGTCCTTCGAGGCCTTGATTATTTTGCCGGCCGGTTTCGGGCTCGCTCGGCGAAGGGGCAGGCTGGCCCTTGCCGGGAGAGTTGGAGGAAAAACTGTCGTGGCCGTTGCGCTTGGGAATGAAGGCCTCGGGCGGGCGGATGGCGGCGAGCAAAATGCCTTTCGCGGAAAACTTATAGAGATACGGGCCGTATTCGTCGCTCACCCAGTGGGTGCCGTCGGGGTGGGTGGCGATGCCCTCGGCGTCGAGGGAGACGCGGTGGTTGTGCGCGACGGGCAGGGGAGGAAAGCCGGTGCGCGTGCCGGAGCCGGCGGGGGTGGGGTCGAGTGAGGTGAGCGGCGTGCCGTCGGTCTCGGCATAGCGCACCGTGTCGGTGAGCGTGAGCTCGACTTGGTGCTGCGTCGCGGAGCCGGCGGGAACGGGAGTGAAGTGAACCGCGATTTCGTTGAAGCGCGGCGTGTAGTTGGTGGTGCCGTCGATATTGTAGCCGCGGTCGGGTTGGCCAATGAGCGTGCCCGAGGAGGAACCATCGGGTGCGCGTCGCCACGAGCCGGGGCGGAAAGCCATCGCGGAAAACGAACCAAAGGTTTCGCCGAATTTATCCCGGAGATTCGCGGGCAGGCGACCAACGCCGACGAGGCCGTGGTTCACGTAGGTTTGGCCGTGAAATTCGATCGAGGCGGGAGCGGCCCAGCCCGGCAGGACAAAGGCCAAAAGTGATAAAAATGCGACGGAGCGAATGAGGTGCATAGGCAGGAGGTGTCTTCCCTCGTGGATGGCATCCCCGCGCGAACGTGTCGATCTCACGGCGTGTGACAGTTGGGTGACGGGGAGCACGGATGACCTTGTGGCGATCCTGAGCGTGTGTTTGCGTGCGGCGTGATCGCTTCCGTCGCGTTTCGGAATTTCAAGGCCCTGCGCAACACGAGCCTGCGGCTCGCGCCGTTTAACCTCGTGATCGGCGCGAACGGCAGTGGGAAGACCAGCCTGATTCAGGCGCTGTTGCGCTTGCGCTCGCTGGCGAAACTGCCGCTCGGCGATGCGCACGCGCCGACGGTGGCGAGCGGGGCC
>JANYBX010000390.1 GCA_025360615.1 Opitutia bacterium | reverse complement strand
GCCTGGCCCTGGCGCACGCCGGCGATTTCCATGAGCGCGCGCAGGCCGGGTCGCTTCGTTTCCTGCAAAATGCGCAGGCCGTGGCGCGCCATGATGCGGTTTTCGCCGAGCAGCGGCACGAGGTCGGCGATGGTGCCGAGCGCGACGAGATCGAGGTGGTCGCGCAGCTTGATGCTGTGGGCGATGGGATGATTCTCCGTGCGCAGGAGCTTGAGCAGGCCGTGCGCGAGCTTGAACACCAGGCCCACGGTGCAGAGGTTGCGCCACGCGGCGTCCGCGTTGGTCTCGTCGGCATCGACGTGGGGGTTGATTAGCAGGCTGTCGACGAGTGGTTGTTCCTTCGATCGGTGATGATCGACGACGATCACGTCGATGCCCTGCGCGCGGAGGTGGGCGACCTCGACGTGGGAATTGGTGCCGCAGTCGAGCGCGATGAAGAGGTGCGGTTTGCCGTTTTCGAGTGCGCGGTCGATCGCGCTGCGCGAGAGGCCGTAGCCATCTTCGGAACGGCGCGGCACGATGAAGTGCGGCTTGAGCCCGAAACGCCGCAGGATCGTGACGAGCAGCGCGGTGCTGCTCACGCCGTCCACATCGTAATCACCGAGGACGACGACGGATTCCGACCGTGCAATAGCCGTGCAAAGCCGGCGCGCAGCGGCTTCCAGATTGCGCAGTAAAAACGGGTCGCCCAGCGACGCGAGCACGGGCTGGAGAAACTGCGGGGCCGTCTCAGTCTGGCCGCAACGCAGCAGTAGCTCGGCGAGGACGGGGCTGACCGCGGCGCTTTGGCCGAGGGCCGCGATCTCGTCCGACGAGCGCGGCGTGTGAGTCCAGCGCATGGGTGGGATTTCCGAGGTAGGGCGCGTTACCTTAACGCGCCGGTTGTGCTCAGCTCTCCGATGGGCCGAGTCGCAGCGGCGGATTAGGGATAATCCGCCCTACCTTTGAAAATTACTCCGAGGCCTTGCTGGAACCCGTCCACTCGTAGGTCGGCGCGACGTCTTGATGAGCCTCGACATGTTTCCGGTCACCCTTGTGCCACCAGTAGAACACCTGGGAGGCGATGAAGATGGCGGAGAAGGTCGAGGTGACGATGCCGACGAGGAAGGTGAACGAGATGTCGCTCAGCGTGCCGCTGCCGAAAACGTAGAGCGACAAGGCCGCGAGGAATGTCGTGGACGACGTCATGATCGTGCGGGCGAAAACCTTGTTGATCGCGCTGTTGATCACGTCGCGCAGCGAACCGGTCGGGTTGAGCTTCAGCTCTTCGCGAATGCGGTCGAAGACGACGACGGTTTCGTTGATCGAGTAGCCGGCGATACACAGGATCGCGGCGACCATCGGCGCGGAGAATTGGTGGCCGAAGAGGACGAAAATGCCGATCGTCATCAGGATGTCGTGGAAGGTGGAGAACATCGCGCCGATGCCGAAGCCCAGCTCAAAGCGGAACGCGATGTAGATGAGAATCGTGAGCATCGACACGCCGACGGCGAGGAGGGCGTTGAGTTCGATTTCCTTGCCGATGGAGGCGCCGATGTGCTCTTCGCCCACCTTCACCAAACCAGCTTGGGGCTGGGCTTTTTCGAGCGCGGCGAACAGCGCGCCGGATTTGCCCTCGGGCGTCTCGATCCGGAGGGTTTCCTTGCCGCCGCCGAGCGCGCTCACGTAGGAGGGATTGACCTCGGGAAGACCGCTGGCCTTCGCGATTTGGTGAATCTGCGCGGGCTCGAGCCGCTGCTTGAAATCGATGCTGATCACGTCGCCGCCGGCGAAATCGATGCCGTAGATTTTGCTGCCTTTGTAAACGACCATGCCGATACCGAGCGCCACCACGATCCAGGAGGCGATGAAGGCGGGTTTGCCGTATTTGATGAAGTCCACGTTGATGTTCTTCAACAGGTGGCGCATCGTCATTTTCTTCAGCGTGCCGGAGTCAACGAGCAGTTCGAGGATGAGATGGGCCGTGATGAGCACGGTGACGAGCGTCGAGATGACGCCGATGGCGAGCGTGACGCCGAAGCCCTTGATCGGGCCGGTGCCGAGCCAGATCATGATCGCGCAGATGATCAGCTGCACGATGTGCGCATCGAGAATGGTCGTGAGCGCCTTCATGAAGCCGCTCTGCGTGGAGGTCGCCAGGGTTTTACCCGCGGCGAGTTCTTCGCGCATGCGCTCGAAAATCAGGATGTTCGCATCGACCGCCATACCGATGGTGAGGACGATGCCGGCGAGGCCGGGAAGCGTCATCGTCGCGCCGATGCTGGCCATGACGCCGAGGATGATGAGGATGTTGATGGCGAGCGAGGCGACGGCGACCAGACCGCCCGTCGTGTAGAAGGTAATCATGAACGCGGCGACAAGCGCAGTGCCGATGACGGAGGCCTTCACACCGCTGTCGATGGCGTCCTGCGCGAGCGACGGCCCGACCTCGTGCTGCTCTTTGATGACGAGCGGGAGGTCGAGCGGGTTGTTAAGGACGTTGGCGAGATTGAGGGCTTCGCGATCGGAGAAACTGCCGCTGATCTGGGCGGATTCGCGGTCGATCTCCTCCTTCACCGTGGGGGCGGAGTAGAGTTTGCCGTCGAGGACGATGGCGAGTCGACCGATGGTCCGGGCCTGCTGGCCGCCTTCGGCGATAGCGCGGGTGACCTCGGCGAAACGGGTTTTGCCGGGCTTCGTGAAGACGAGGATGACCTCGGGTTTGCCGTAGAGATCCGGGCGGGCGTAGGAATTTTCGATCATCTCGCCGGTCATCTCGGGGATGCGTTTGACGAAAACTTCCTCCACGGAGCTCTCGCCGCGGGCGCCCTCGTGATCGAGCGTCATGATTTCGTAGCCGGGGGGCGTCTCGACGCCGGGACCGGGGGAAACCGTGGCGTTGACCATGCGGAAATCGAGGCGCGCGGGCTTCTTGACCTGATCGATCACGTCGGGGTTGGTGCGCGTGTCGAGGCCGGGGAGCTGCACTTCGATGCGGTTGTTGCCGATGGGGCGGATGATGGGCTCGGCGACGCCAAAGGCATTGATGCGGGCCCCGATGATCTCGATGGCCTTCGTGAGTTTTTCCTTCCGGGAGGTCTCTGAATCCTTGGCCGCGAGGCGCTCGTCCACTTCGAGGGTGAAGGCGATGCCGCCCTTCAGATCGAGGCCGAGCTGGACCTTGCCCTTCGAGCGGCGGAAGAGTTCGCCGAGGAGGATGGTGTTGCGCTTCTCGATGTTCTTCAGGGAATCCTCGAGGCGGATGGCCGGGAAATATTGCGTGAGGTCGAGTTTGCGCTCCTTGCCGATTTGCTTGAGGGCGACGTATTCGCTGCCGGCGGTGCCGGCTTTGACGCGCGCGGTCGCCTCATCGAGGAGCTTGCCGAACTCGGCGGCCTTGGCGGTGGCGTGGTCTCTCGCATAGGTGGCGAAAGTCACATCTTTCAGGGGGAGAAGTTCGCTCACCGCCCACAGCGCGATGGTGAGGGAGAGAACGATCTTCCAGAGGTTGCGTTTGAACATGTTCGTTTGGGTTGTAAAAAATTGGAGTCGGGGTAACGTCAGTGCTTCGACGGCGCGTCACCGGCAACGCAAGAAACGCGGGCTTCGGGACGGGCCGTGACGCGAGGCGGGCTTACTTTTTTTCCTCGGAGCCGCTCTTCTTCGTGACGGCCGAGATGAAGCCCTTGCCGACCTCGATCTTGGTGTTGTCGGCGATGCGCACGACGAAGCGGTCATCCTTCACATTGGTCACCGTGCCGTAAATGCCCCCAGTGGTCAGCACCTCGTCGCCGGATTGTAACGAATTCATCATCACCTCAAGTGCCTTCTGTTTTTTGCGCTGCGGCGCGATAAATAGAAAATAAAAGCCCAACGCCATCAGACCGTAAACGATAAGCATCATCTGCGGTGGCATGCCGCCTTGAGCCTGACCGCCACCGGGCGCGGCGGGCGCAGCCGGGGCTGAGGTTTGGGCGAAGTGCGTGAACGCGGCAGCAAGAGGGGACATATTCGTCATTGCGTGTTGAAGATTTTGAAAAAAGAAACGTGCAGGTAATCAATTCCACGTCGGCGAAAGCAAGCCCTATCACCTCCCTCCCCGCTCCGCATTGAAAAGTAAATCCGCCTCCTCCTGGTCGGCCGCCAAGTCCGAAGAACTCTATGGTTTCAAGCGCTGGGGCTCCGGCCACCTCTCCGTGGACGATTTAGGCTGCCTCAACGTCCAACCCCTCGCCGATGGCCGCGGCATCCGCGCGCTCGATGTCATCAACGAGGCGCTCGACATGGGCTTGAAGGCCCCGCTCGTCATCCGTTTTCAGGATTTGCTCCGCTACCGCGTGACGCAGCTCAACGAGCTTTTCCGCAAGGCCATCAAGCAGGAGGGCTACAAGGGCAGCTACCGCGGCGTGTTCCCGATCAAGGTCAACCAGCTCCGCGAGGTCGTCGATGAGATCGTCGCCGCCGGCAAGGAGTTCAACTACGGCCTCGAGGCTGGCTCGAAGCCCGAGCTCATGATCGCGCTCGCGATGCACGAAGGCTCTCACCGCCTCATCATCTGCAACGGCTACAAGGATCACGACTACATCCGCCTCGCGCTGATGGGCCGCAAGCTCGGCAAAAAAATCATCATCGTCGTCGAGCAACTTTCCGAGGTGGACGACATCATCCGCATCTCCGCCGAGACCGGCGTGAAGCCCATGATCGGCTTTCGCGCGAAACTCCAAACCCGCGGCGAGGGCAAGTGGGCGCTCTCCAGCGGCGACAACGCCAAGTTCGGCCTCAACACCGCGGAAATCCTCTTCGCCTGCGAAAAACTCCGCGAGGCGAAGCTCCAGTCCTGCCTGCGCCTCGTGCATTTTCACATCGGCTCGCAGGTGCCCAACATCATCACGATCAAGAACGCCGTCATCGAGGCCACGCGCTTTTATTGCCAGCTCGCGAAGATGGGTTTTCCGATGGGCTACCTCGATGTCGGCGGCGGCCTCGGCGTCGATTACGACGGGTCCCGCTCGAACTTCGAGAGTTCAATGAACTACTCGATGGAGGAATACGCCCGCGACGTCGTCTTCAACATCCGCGAAATCTGCGACAG